>NZ_JALPKN010000360.1 GCF_023630195.1 Actinotalea sp. C106
CGACGCGGACGGCTCGGACCTGCGGCGGCCGCCCCGGGGCCCCGGGCAGCACGTCCCGCACGGGGGGCCCGCGGGGGGTGCAGGGTGGGCGGACGCGTCATCCGACCATGGTCCCTGCTCCCCCTCGCGGGGGCCGTTCATCAGGTGGTGTGTCGCCGATCAGGACAGGATGTGCCGCATCAGCTCGGCGGTCGCGCTCGGCGTCTTGCCGACCTTGACCCCCGCGGCCTCGAGGGCCTCCTGCTTGGCCTGGGCGGTGCCCGAGGAGCCCGAGACGATCGCGCCGGCGTGGCCCATGGTCTTGCCCTCGGGGGCGGTGAAGCCCGCGACGTAGCCGACGACCGGCTTGGTGACGTTCGCCTTGATGAAGGCCGCCGCCCGCTCCTCGGCGTCCCCGCCGATCTCGCCGATCATGACGATCGCGTCGGTGTCGGGGTCGGCCTCGAAGGCGGCCAGGGCGTCGATGTGCGTAGTGCCGATGATCGGGTCGCCGCCGATGCCGATCGCGGTCGAGAACCCGAAGTCCCGCAGCTCGTACATCATCTGGTAGGTCAGCGTGCCCGACTTGGAGACCAGGCCGATCCGGCCCGGTCCGGTGATGTCCGACGGGATGATGCCCACGTTGGACTTGCCGGGGCTGATGATGCCGGGGCAGTTGGGCCCGATCAGGCGCACGCCCTTGGCCTCGGCCGCGGTGTAGAACTCGGCGGTGTCCGCGACGGGGATGCCCTCGGTGATGATGACGACCAGGGGCATGCCCGCGTCGATCGCCTCGAGCACCGCAGCCTTGGTGTGGGCCGGCGGCACGAAGATGACCGACACGTCAGCACCGGTCTCGGTCATGGCCTCGGACACGGAGCCGAAGACAGGGATGTCGACGGCGCCCTCGCCCTGGGGGAAGGTCACGGCGGTGCCCGCCTTGCGGGGGTTCACCCCGCCGACGATGGTCGTGCCCGAGGCGAGCATGCGGGTCGTGTGCTTCTGACCCTCGGAGCCCGTCATGCCCTGGACGATGACCTTGGATGACTCGGTCAGGAAGATCGCCATGTCTGTGAGTTCTCTCGTCTCTCGAAGTCGGGCTCAGGCGGCCGTGTCAGCGGCGTGGGCGAGGGCGGCAGCCGTGTCGGCACCGCCGTCCATGGTGTCGGCGAGGGTCACCAGCGGGTGGCCGGCCTCGCGCAGGATCGCGCGGCCCTCGGCCACGTTGTTGCCGTCGAGACGCACGACGAGCGGCTTGGTGGCGTGGTCCCCGAGCATCTCGAGGGCCTTGACGATGCCGTTCGCGACCGCGTCGCAGGCCGTGATGCCGCCGAAGACGTTGACGAAGACCGCCTTGACCTGCGGGTCGCCGAGGATCACGTCGAGCCCCGCCGCCATCACCTCGGCCGAGGCGCCGCCGCCGATGTCGAGGAAGTTGGCGGGCTTGACCCCGCCGTGGGCCTCACCGGCGTAGGCGACGACGTCGAGGGTGCTCATCACGAGCCCGGCGCCGTTGCCGATGATGCCGACCGACCCGTCGAGCTTGACGTAGTTGAGGTCGTGCTGCTTGGCCTTGGCCTCGAGGGGGTCCGCCGCCTCGGCGTCCTCGAGCTCGGCGTGGTCGGGGTGGCGGAAGTCCGCGTTCGCGTCGAGGGTCACCTTGCCGTCGAGGGCGATCACGGTGCCGTCCTCGGTGCGGACCAGCGGGTTGACCTCGACGAGGGTCGCGTCCTCCTCGGCGTACACCGTCCAGAGCTTCTGGATCACGTCGGCGACCTGGCCGGCGACGTCCTCGGCGAAGCCCGCCTCGGCGACGATCTCCGCGGCCTTGGCCGCGTCGATCCCGACCTGGGGGTCGACGGCGACCTTGGCCAGGGCCTCGGGGCGTTCGACCGCGAGCTGCTCGATCTCGACGCCGCCCTCGACGCTGGCCATCGCCAGGTAGCGGCGCTCGGACCGGTCGAGCAGGACCGAGAAGTAGTACTCCTCGGCGATCTTGGCACCCTCGGCGATCATCACGCGGTGGACCGTGTGGCCCTTGATGTCCATGCCGAGGATCTCCCCGGCACGCTCGGCGGCCTCCTCGGGCGAGTGGGCGAGCTTGACGCCGCCCGCCTTGCCGCGGCCCCCGGTCTTGACCTGGGCCTTGACGACCACCGTCCCGCCTCCCAGGCGCTCGGCGGCCGCGCGGGCCTCCTCGGCCGTGGTGGCGACGATGCCGCCCAGCACGGGCACGCCGTGCTTCTCGAAGACATCCCGTGCCTGGTACTCGAACAGGTCCACCCTGCGCCCGCTTTCGTCGTGTCCGTCGCTCCGGCCGCGCCCGTGTGGCCGCGTCGCCCTCAGCGATGGTAGCCGCGAGGGCAGGGTCTCTTCACATCGAGAGATCGGGGGGACCGTCAGAGCTTGGTGACGGGCGAGTACCGCAGCAGCAGACGCTTGGTGCCGTCCGCCCCGAAGTCGATCTTGGCGACGGCGTTGGCCCCACCACCCTCGACCGCGACGACGGTGCCGACGCCGTACGCGTCGTGGGTCACCTTGTCGCCGACCTCGAGGCTCGGGACGTCCCCCGCCGGCCGAGGGGTCGCCGACCCGAAGGTCGCACCCCCCGTGGCGGGCGCCGTCGTCGAGCGCTTCACCGGCCCGGATCGGGCACCGCCGCTCCGGGAGCC
>NZ_JALPKN010000361.1 GCF_023630195.1 Actinotalea sp. C106
TACCGCCGCGACCTGGGTGCGCACCGTGGCCGCCGCGGCCACGCTCGTCGCAGCGGTCCGGGTCGTGGCGAGGTCCTCGGTGAGCGCCGCGAGCCGCACGTGCTGGCTCTCCAGGAGCTCGACGAGGGGCGCCGTCCGCTCGTCACCGCGGGCCACGCGGTGCAAGCTCCCGGCGAGCGCAGCGAGGTAGGGCCGCACCCGCCCGGAGACGACGGCGTGGAGCTCGTCGCGGAACTGACCGGTGGGCACCAGGCGGTCGGCCGCGTCGCGCACCTGCGTCGCGGCGGTGTCGACGACGCGCTGGAGCGCGGCACGCTCGGCGCGCAGCTCCTCGGCGGCGGGGGTTCCGGTCACGGTGGTCATCAGGGCTCCTCACGTGCCGCCACGCTGGCGACCCCTTGTTTTTACTCCTCCAAGCGTGAAAACTCTAGTCCGTGCCCATCACCGGTCCTCCCGCCACCCGTCGCCTGCGCCCGGGGGCCCGGCGCGAGGAGATCCGTCGTCTGCTCGAGGCAGCAGGGTCCGCCCTGTCCGTGGCGGAGGTCGCCGCGCAGGTCGGCCTGCACGCCAACACCGCACGCGCACACCTCGACGAGCTCGTGCGGACCGGGCACGTCGAACGGCGCAGCGAGCACCGCGCAGCACCAGGGCGCCCCCGCGAGCTCTACACGGCCCTCGCGGTCGACGACGGCACACGGCACTACCGGATGCTCGCCGAGATGCTCGCCGCCGGCCTCGCCTCCGTCGAGGGCGGGGCCGCCGCGGCCACCGCCGGAGCCCGGAGCTGGACCGACCGGCCGATCGACCGCAGCGGGACCGCCGACCCACCCTCGGACTCGGCGACGCAGCCCCCCACCCTTCGCCCCGAGGACGCCGACGGCCTCGGCCCGGTGCTGGACCTCCTCGACCGCCACGGCTTCGCCCCCGCCCTGAGCACGGACGGCGACGCGATCGAGCTGCACCACTGCCCGTTCCTCGAGGTCGCCCGCGAACGCAGCGACGTCGTGTGCGGCGCCCACCTCGGGCTCATCCAGGGCGCGCTGGACCGCGCACGCGCGCCGCTCGAGGCGACCGGCATCACCCCCTTCGTCCGGCCCGGGCTGTGCGTCGCGACCCTCGGCCGACGCCCGTCGTGACCGCTGACACCGCGCCCGTCGAGGGCCTGCTGCCCCGGCTCCGCCTGGACCGTCACGAGGCCGCCGGGGCCTTCGGCGACCTCGGCGTGCTGGTACCGATCGCCGTGGCGATGACCCTGGTCAACGGCCTCTCGGCCACCGCGGTGTTCCTGCCCGCAGGGCTGCTGTACGTGACCTCCGGGCTCGTCTACCGCCTGCCCGTCCCGGTCCAGCCGCTCAAGGCCTTCGGGGCGATCGCGATCGCCCTGCAGCTGGGGGCCGACGAGATCGCCGCCGGGTCGCTGCTCATGGGCGCCGTGTTCCTGGCCCTGGGGAGTACGGGCACCCTGGGCCGCGTGGCCGAGCACGTCCCGCGGGTGCTCATCCGCGGGGTGCAGCTGAGCGTCGGCCTGCTCTTCGCGAAGATCGCCGTCGGCCTGGTCACGGCCCCACCCGTCACCTTCCAGGACCACACCGCACCGAGCTGGTACCTGGTCGGCGGGGCCGTGCTGGTCACCGTCGCGGCTCTGGCCCTCCGGGCCCGTGCGGTCGCCCTGGTGCTCGTCGGGATCGCGGTCGTCGTCGTGGTGGTCTCGGTCGACGGCCCGCCCGCCCTCGGTCCCTCCTCCCTCGCGCTGCCCGACCTCTCGGCGGCAGCGTTCGCGACAGCTGCCGTGAGCCTCGTGCTCCCCCAGGTCCCGCTGACCTTCGCGAACTCCTGCCTCGGGACGGCTGACGCCGCGCGCACCTACTACGGCCCCCAGGCCGCCCGCGTCACCCCGGACCGTCTGGCGATGACCCTCGGCGCGGCCAACCTCGCGGTGGGGGCCTGCGCGGGGATGCCCGTGTGCCACGGCGCCGGTGGCCTGAGCGCGCACCGCGCCTTCGGGGCTCGGACCGGCGGGGCCCCGCTGCTCCTGGGCGGTGTGCTCGTGACGCTGGCCCTGGGCCTCGGGGCGGGGCTCGCCGATCTCCTCACCGGGTTCCCGCTGCCGATCCTGGCCGGTCTCCTCGCCGTGGCCGGGCTCATGCACGTCCAGCTGCTGCGGGACCTGCGCCGCCCGCAGGACTGGGCCCTGGCCATCGCGGTGGGCGTGGTCGGCGCGACGGTCGGCCTGGCGGCCGCCCTGCTCGGCGGTCTCGCGGTCCACTGGCTGCTCGCGCGACTCCCGCGCCGATCACGCTGAGCGCGGGCGCCGATCAGGAGCTGGGCTGTCAGGAGCTGGGCAGGCTCTGGTCGACCTGCGCGGCCCAGGCCAGGATCCCGCCCTCGAGATGACGGACCTCGGCCCACCCGGCGGCCACCAGGAGGGTCGCTGCCTGGGCCGAGCGGGCACCGCTGCGGCAGTACAGGACCACCGGACGGCCCGGCGGGAGCTCGCCCCACGCCGTGCCGTCCAGGAACCGGCCGAGGGGCAGGTGCTGGTCCCCCGGCAGGGTGGCGACCAGGCGCTCGGAGGCCTCCCGCACGTCGACCAGGACCGGACGGCGGTCGTCGCCCTCGCCGTGCGCGTCGTGCTCGCGGAGCT
>NZ_JALPKN010000362.1 GCF_023630195.1 Actinotalea sp. C106
CTCGCCGACGGTGCCCCACGCCTGGCACTCGCCGCAGCGGCCGGCCCACTTGGCGGTGGTCCACCCGCACTCCGAGCACACGTAGCCGGGGCGGGCAGGGCGGGCCGAGCGCGAACGGGCGGTCGTCGAGGAGGTCACGCCCGCGACGCTAGCGGCCGGCACCGACATCCTCGGGAGGCCCCCGCTGACATCCCGCACGGCCGCCCCGAGGGGCATCCCTGGTCCCCGGACGGACATCCCCCGCGCCCACGGCGGAGACCTCTTGCGCCCGCGCTGAACAAGCGTTTAGTATGCTGAACATGCGTTCAGCACCCGCGGCCGAGGACTCCACCGCCCGCGCCCGGATCCGGGACGCCGCCGTCCTGCGGTTCTCCCGCGAGGGCTTCGGGACCTCGCTGCGGACCATCGCGCAGGACGCCGGCGTGAGCGCGGCCCTCGTGGTCCACCACTTCGGCTCCAAGGACGGGCTCCGCCAGGCCTGCGACGAGCACGTCCTCGCCGTCATCCGCGATCAGAAGCGGGAGGCCCTGGGCCCGAGCGGCCCCACGGAGATGCTCGCGCGGATGGCCGAGCTCGACGAGTGGGCGCCGCTGGTCGGCTACGCGCTGCGCAGCATGCAGGCCGGCGGGGACCTCGCCCGGGCCTTCCTCGACCACTTCGCGGCCGACGCCGAGGAGTACCTCCGGGAGGGGGTGGCTGCGGGGACCATCCTCCCCAGCCGGGACGAGGTCGCCCGGGCCCGCCACCTCACCGTGATGGGCTACGGCGCCTTCCTGCTCGACATCGCGCTCCACCCCCCGGAGGACCCCGCCGACCTGCGCGCCTACCTGCACGGGTACCTCGAGCGCACCGGCCTGCCCGCGATGGAGCTCTTCACCCAGGGGCTGTTCACCGACCGCTCGATGCTCGACGCCTACCTCATGTACGTCACGGACCCGCCCGCGGAGGCCTGACCCCCGCGACCTGCAGATTCGTACGACCCCGAGAGGTGCCCCATGGACCCCGTCATCGACGTCCACGACCTGACCAAGCGCTTCGGCCGCGTGCTGGCCCTCGACGGCCTCGACCTCGTGGTCGAGCCCGGCGAGGTGCACGGCTTCCTCGGCCCCAACGGCGCCGGGAAGTCCACCGCGATCCGCGTGCTCCTCGGCCTGCTGCGCACCGACGCCGGCAGCGTCCGGCTGTTCGGCGCGGACCCCTGGGACCAGGCCGTGAGCCTGCACCGCCGCCTGGCCTACGTGCCGGGGGACGTCAACCTGTGGCCCAAGCTCACCGGCGGTGAGGCCATCGACCTCTTCGCGAGCCTGCGCGGCTCCCTCGACCAGCGCCGCAAGGCCGAGCTGCTGGAGCGCTTCGACCTCGACCCGACCAAGCGCACCCGGACCTACTCCAAGGGCAACCGGCAGAAGGTCGCCCTCGTCGCGGCCCTCGCGAGCGACGTCGAGCTCTTGGTGCTCGACGAGCCCACCTCGGGCCTCGACCCGCTCATGGAGCTGGTCTTCCAGGAGTGCGTGACCGAGGCCGTCGCGGCCGGGGCCACGGTGCTGCTCTCGAGCCACATCCTGGCCGAGGTCGAGAAGCTCTGCGACCGCGTCACGATCATCCGTCAGGGCCGGGACGTGCAGAGCGGCACCCTGGCCGAGCTGCGCCACCTCACCCGGTCGACCGTCTCGGTGGTGACCACCCAGGAGGCCACCGGCCTGGAGCTGCTCGACGGCGTCCACGAGGTGCGTCAGGAGGGCGGGCGCACCGTCCTCACGGTCGACGACCCGGCGCTCTCGGGGCTGATGTCCCACCTGGCCCCGCGCGGGATCGAGAGCCTGCAGGTGAACCCGCCCACCCTCGAGGAGCTCTTCGTCCACCACTACGGCACCGCGCAGACAGGCGCGCCCACCGGCACCGCGCCGCCCGAGGCGCGCAACGGCACCACGCCGTCCGCCGTGCCCGACGACGCCGTCCGGGGTGCACGGTGAGCGCGGCGACCCAGGTGGCGCCCGCGCGGCCGGCTGCCGTGCCCCGCACGGACCACGGCCTGACGGGAACCCGCCGTCTGGTGCGCTTCGGCCTGCGACGGGACCGCGTCCGGATCCCTGCCTGGGCCCTCGGGGTCGCCGGGCTGGTCGGGTACATGGGCCTGGCCATCCCGCTCGCCTACCCCGATGCCGCGGCCCGGCAGACCCGGGCCGCGATCATGGCCGACCCTGCTGGTGCCCTGCTCACCGGCCCGGGCTACGGGTTGGCGGACTACACCTTCGGTGCGATGGTCGCCAACGAGCTCGTCGGGATGGTCTGCGTGGCCGTCGCCCTGATGTCGATCTTCCTCGTGGTGCGGCACACCCGTGCCGAGGAGGAGACCGGCCGGGCCGAGCTCGTCCGGGCCGGCGCCGTGGGCCGCTACGCCCCGTTGACCGCGGCCCTCGTGGTCGCGGTGGTCGCCAACCTCGTGGTGGCCCTCACGCTGGTCCTCGCGCTGATCGCCAACGACCTCGCCCTCGTGGACTCGGTCGCGGTCGCCACCGGGGTGGCGACCGTCGGACTGGTGTTCACCGGGGTCGCCGCGGTGACGGCGCAGCTCGGCGACCACGGCCGCAGCGCGAGCGGCGCGGCCGGGGCCGCCCTGGGACTGGCGTACGTGCTGCG
>NZ_JALPKN010000363.1 GCF_023630195.1 Actinotalea sp. C106
CGTCCCCCTCCCCCGCGCTGGCCACGGTCGCCGCGACTCCCCCGGCCGCCCCGACCACGGTCGCCACCCCGGGACGGCGGGGGCCCGCCGCTGCGGTCGGCACGACGCAGGGCCTCGGCGAGCTCAGGGTTGATCGGCGGGTCGGTCCCCGGTGCGGTCGGGTCCACATGCCCCGCGTACAGGTCGAACAGGTCGTCGCGGGTCATCACGTGCTGCCACAGCGGCACCGGACGCACCTCGCTCACCACCACCGCGGTGTCTCCCCGGACCATGGTCAGCCAGTCGCCGAACTCCTCGGCGTTGGAGACCGTCGCCGAGAGCGAGACCAGCTGGACGTCGTCCGGCAGGTGGATGATCACCTCCTCCCAGACGGGTCCACGGAACCGGTCGGCCAGGTAGTGGACCTCGTCCATCACCACGTACCCGAGGCCGTCGAGGGTCGAGGACCCCGCGTAGAGCATGTTGCGCAGCACCTCGGTGGTCATGACGACCACGGGGGCCTCACCGTTCACCGTCGTGTCGCCGGTGAGCAGCCCCACCTGGTCGGCACCGTGGCTGCGCACCAGGTCCGCGTACTTCTGGTTGCTCAAGGCCTTGATCGGCGTGGTGTAGAAGGCCTTGCGGCCCTGCGCGAGGGCGAGGTGCACGGCGAACTCGCCCACCACGGTCTTGCCAGCACCGGTCGGGGCGGCCACGAGCACCCCACGACCACCTTCGAGGGCCGCGCAGGACTCCGCCTGGAACGGGTCGAGCTCGATCTCGAGACCCGAGCGGAAGACCCCTAGCTCGGATCGGCTCTCGACCGCACGACGGCGGGAGGCGGCGTAGCGCTCGGCCGGGGATGACATGCCCTCAGCCTAGGCACACACCCGAGGCTCGACCTGACGGGCTGACCACGGCGTGCCCTCGGTCTCGGCGCGGGCGGTCCCTCACACCAGGACGCGCAGGGCGCGGGGCTGGAGCTCGACCAGGAGCGGCAGCGACCCGACCGGCTCGCCGTCGGCGAAGGCGACCGGTGGGTGCGGCCCCGACGGTCCGGCCTCGAGCAGCACCGTCCTGCTCCGCCGGACCTCGCAGACCCGGTGCCCGAGGTGGGTCCCGGCCGCCAGGCGGGGGAAGAGCCCGACCACCCCCCGACGGTTCAGGGGCCCGGCGAGGACCACGTCGAGGAGCCCGTCGTCGAGGCTCGCGCCCGGCGCGATGCGCAGCCCGCCCCCGAAGGTGGGCCCGTTGGCCACCGCGACGAGGGTGCCCAGCCCTGCCCAGACGCCGTCGTCGAGGGTCACCCGGTAGTCGTAGGGCTGGAACCCCGCGAGCTCACCCACCAGGGCCCGGACGTAGCGCGCCGTGCCCCGAGGGCGACGCAGCGTGTTGGCCCGGGCGTTGACCGCGGCGTCGACCCCGGCGGAGAGCACCGCGACGTACCACTCGGGCGTCCGGGACCCCGGCGTACCGACCGTGACCGCATCGATGGGACGGCCGCCGGTCACCAGGCCGCGGTCGAGGGCCCCCACGGCCTCGTCGACGTCGTGGCGAGGCAGGTCGAGGGCCCGGGCGACGTCGTTGCCGCTCCCGGCCGCCACGACGCCCAGGGGCAGGTCGGTCCCGGCCACCAGGTTGGCCCCGAGGTGCACCATGCCGTCGCCCCCCACCACGACGAGGGCGTCGAGCCCCGCCAGGACCGCCTTACGGGCCCGGTCGGCCGCCGTCAGCGCGTCCGAGGCTGTGAGCACCTGCACGACGTGCCCGCGAGCCCGGAGGGCCTCGACCGCCCGCTCCCCCCGGCGCCGCCCCCGACCGCTGCCGGCCGTGGGGTTGACCACGACGCCGAGCCGGGCTCGGGGCATCAGACCTCGAGCTCGCGGCGGCCCCGACGGCGGTCGACGAGCACGCAGATCCCGACCGCTCCGAAGTACAGGGCGCAGATCGGCAGGGCGAGGGCGAACAGGGAGATCGCATCCGCGGTGGGGGTCGCGACCGCGGCGAACACGAAGGCGATCATCACGGCCCACCGCCACCCGGTCCACCAGGTCCGGCCCGCGACCAGGCCGGCCAGGTTGAGGCCGACCATGACGACCGGGAGCAGGAAGGCCAGCCCGAAGGCCAGGACCATCCGCATGAGGAAGGACAGGTACGTCTGCGCGCTGAGCACGTTGACGGCGTTGGCCGGGGTGAAGCCGGTGAGCAGCTCCACGGCCAGGGGGAAGACCGTCCACGCGAGCCAGGCACCGGTCAGGAACAGCGGCACCCCCGCGAGGACGAAGCCGATGCCGTACCAACGCTCGCGGCGGGTCAGACCCGGGGTGATGAAGGCCCACACCTGGTAGATCCACCAGGGGCTCGAGACCAGGACGCCCACCACGAGGGAGAGCTTGATCTGCATGTCCAGGGCGGTGGCGAGGCCCTCGTAGTTGAGGGCCACCAGGCCCTCGCGTTCCGCGGCGAGCCGCACGAGTGGCGCCTGGACCCGCTCGATCAAGGAGTCGTAGGCGAACCAGCCGAGGGTCGCGCCGACGGTCAGCCCCGCGGCAGCGAGCAGTAGCCGGGTACGCAGCTCACGCAGGTGGTCGCGCAGCGGCATGCGTGCACCCGGGCTGCGGCGGGCTCGGCCGCGCGGAGCACGGGCCGCGTCAGTGCGGG
>NZ_JALPKN010000364.1 GCF_023630195.1 Actinotalea sp. C106
CGCACGCGTAACGATCGTCGCCCGCGGCGAGGCACGGGCGGCCGACGACCGCCCGTGCGTGGTCAGTAGCCCGAGGTCGCGGCACCGTCGTCGGAAGCGGGCTCGTCGAGCCCGTCGAGCCCGTCGAGCACTGCCGCGGTCCCCGAGAGGCCGAGGCGCGTCGCCCCGGCAGCGATCATCTCGCGGGCCGCAGCCCCGGTCCGGACCCCGCCCGAGGCCTTGACCCCGAGGCGCCCTCCCACCGTCTCGGCCATGAGCCGCACCGCGTGCGCCGAGGCGCCCCCGGCGGGGTGGAACCCGGTCGAGGTCTTGACGAAGTCCGCACCCGCGGCCTCGGCGGCGCGGCAGGTGCCCACGATCTGCTCGTCGCTGAGGGCAGCCGACTCGATGATGACCTTGAGCACGACGGGGGCGGGGGCCGCGGCGCGGACCGCCGCCACGTCACGCTCGACCGCGGCGAAGTCCCCCGCGCGAGCTGCACCGAGGTCGATCACCATGTCCACCTCGTGCGCGCCGTCGGCGACGGAGCGAGCAGCCTCGGCGGCCTTGACCTCGCTGTGGTGCTTGCCCGAGGGGAACCCGCACACCGTCGCGACGAGCACCTCCCCCGCGTCGACCGGGAGCATCGAGGGCGAGACGCAGATCGAGTAGACGCCCAGGGCCTGGGCCTCGGCCACGAGGGCCTCGACGTCGGCCCGCGTCGTCTCGGGCTTGAGGAGGGTGTGGTCGACCATGCGGGCGACCGCAGCGCGGTCCGAGGGGGTGGGGGTGGGGGTGGTCATGCGCGGTGCCGTCCGTTCGAGGTGGTGTAGGCGGGCAGGAGGACGTCCTCGACGAGAGCCTCGCGCTCGTCGTGGTGGATGAAGGCGCTCCAGGCGGCCGTGAGCGTCGCGTCGCGCAGGTCGGCCAGGGACCAGCCGGCCTCCTCGACGAGCCGGGTCATCTCCCGGGTCATCGAGGTGGCCGACATCAGGCGGTTGTCGGTGTTGATCGTGACCGCGAAGCCGAGGCGCGCGAGCAGGGTGATCGGGTGCTCGGCGACCGAGGTGGCCACGCCGGTCTGGAGGTTGGAGGTCGGGCACAGCTCGAGGGGTACCTGCTGGTCACGCACCCAGTGCGCCACCCGTCCCAACCGGGTCTCCGAGATCCCGCTCGGGTCCTCGTCCGTCGGTGCCCCCGGGGTGAGGTCCTCGACCAGCCGCGCGCCGTGCCCCAGGCGCAGCGCCCCCGCGAGGTGCAGGGCGTCGGCGACCGACTCGACCCCCGCCGCCTCCCCGGCGTGCACGGTGACGGGGAAGCTGGCTGCGCGCAGCATCCGGAAGGCGCGTTCGTGGCGCCCGGCAGGGTGCCCCGCCTCGGCCCCGGCCAGGTCGAAGCCGACCACCCCCCGATCCCGGTTGGCGAGCGCGAGCTCGGCGACCTCCCGGCTGCGGTCCGCGTGCCGCATGGCGGTGAGGAGCTGACCGACGCGGATGCTGCGTCCCTCCTCGGCAGCCAGCGCGACGCCCTCGTCGAGGCCGGCCCCGACGGCGTCGACCACCTGCTGCAGGCTGAGCCCTCCGGCCAGGTGCTGCTCGGGGGCGTAGCGCTGCTCCGCGTACACCACGCCGTCGGCAGCCAGGTCGACCACGGCCTCCCGGGCGACGCGCCGAAGGTTCTCTGCGGTCTGCATCACGGACACCGTGTGCGCGAAGGTCTCCAGGTACTGCTCGAGGGAGCCGGCGCTCGCCGTGGACTCGAACCACGCCCCCAGGGCCTCGGCGTCCGCGGCCGGCAGCGGGTGACCGATCTGCGCGGCCAGCTCGAGCACCGTGGCCGGGCGGAGCCCTCCGTCGAGGTGGTCGTGCAGGACGACCTTCGGCAGAGCGGCGATCTCCTCGGGGCTGGGCGGGGCTGCGGCACGACTCATGGGCACCACGCTACTGCCCCGCCGGGCAGACCTCGGCCCCGCCTCGAGGCCCCGATCCCCGCCTGGTCAGCTCCCGGGGTACTCCTCGGCCTCGTCCTCGGGGAGCCCCTGCGCCTGCTCGACGACGTCGGGCTCGTCCGCCTCGCCGAGCAGGTCGGGCCGGGGGGCGGCGGGCTGGTGCTCGGGCTCCACCGGGACGGTCTTGCGGCTCGGGTCGGGGACCTCGGAGCTCTCCGGGGGGACCAGGCCCGCATCGGCCCAGGTGCTGTCGCCGGGGGTCGTGCTCATCATGGCTCCCTTCACGCGGTCGAACCTCCATCGTGACGCCGCGGCGTCAGGCCCGCCAACGCAGGCGTCCTGGCACACCTAGCGCGGCAGGACGACCCAGGCGGTGTGCCGCCACCCGCCGAGGGCCGCGCCGCCGAGGGTGTCCTGGACGAGACGGGCCGCGGTCACCGGGTACGTCGCCCCGCCGGCCGGCTCCCAGAGGACCGACCCCCGCGACCCGGGCAGGACGAGGACGACGTGCCGTGGCAGCACCGGGGCCCGACCCCGCACGGCAGAACGTCCCCCGCTGTAGAGCAGGACCGGGGCCCCGGCCTCCAGGGCTCGCACCGCCTGCCGCAGCCCGGTCGATCCCGCACCGGGGACGGGTCGGTGGGTGAACCGCAGGCCTGCCCACCGTGCGACCGCGGCGGCGCCCCAGGGCGGGGAAGTCGGGTGGG
>NZ_JALPKN010000365.1 GCF_023630195.1 Actinotalea sp. C106
TCGGCTCGCCGGCTCATGGACGCCGGGGCCACCGCGCTGGCCGTGCCCGCCGCCTGGGCCGCGGGCGAGCACAAGGCCGACCAGTGGGAGACCTTGCTGCGCGCGCGGGCGATCGAGAGCTGCGCCTACGTGCTCGGAGCCGCGCAGACCGGGCCGGGGGTGACCGGTCGGTCGGTCCTGGTCGACCCGCAGGGGATCCTCCTGGCGGCCACCGAGGGTCCGGTGGCGGCCTCGGCCGAGCTCGACCCGTCGCTGGTCGCCTCGGTGCGTGACCGCAACCCGGCCCTGAGCAACCGTCGCTACGTCGTGGTGCCGGGCCGGCCTTGTGACGTGGGATGACTCGGGCGTAAGGTCGGCGGTGACAAGCCCCCGGGGAGCGCGGACGCGCTGAGAGTGTGGTCGGACCGAGAGGTCGAGCCACTGACCCGTGGAACCTGATCCGGTTGATACCGGCGTAGGGAGATGGGCAAGGCACCGTGTGCCGACGCGTCCGCGCGACGGGGTGCTGGCACTCGAGGGTGCCGTGCTGTCCGGGGGTCCGTGCACTCCCTGGAGGCGACCCCGATGACTCAGCAGTCCACCTGCCCGCGCCCGCCCGCCGAGCCCGCTGCGGCGGCCCCTGGCGCCCCGGACCACGTCCGGATGGGCGTGGGTGCCCGCTTCACCCTGCACCCCGCGGCTGACGACTTCATCCCCGTCATCCTCGGTGCCCTCGAGGCGGCCCGCGCGGCGGCCCCCGAGGTGACGGTGCGCACCGATGACGTCTCGACGCTGCTGCGCGGCAGCGAGGAGCAGATCGGGCGCTTCCTGCTCGCGGCGGTCGACCGTGCGGCTGAGCTCACCCCCACCGGGCACGTGGTCGCGACCCTGGCGCTGTCCCGGGGCTGCCCGGGGGAGGTCGGCTGCACGCTGCCCGAGGGCGAGCTCGCCCACGTGGCCCCGGTCGCCCTCGCGGCCACGGGTCGCCAGGCGGCCGCCCACTGGGCGCTGTACCCGCTGGGCACCGAGGACGCGATGGGTCCGATCGAGCAGGCCATCGCAGCCGCCCAGGCCGCCGGGACCTGGTCCGGGCCCGAGAACTTCGCGACCCGGCTCGACGGGGACCTGGGTGAGGTGCTCGGCACCCTGCTCGACACCTGGACGGTGGTCGGTCGCAGCGTCGCCCATGTCGCGGCGCACGCGACCGTCAGCCTCGGCTCCCCGAGCGCGGCCACGACGCCCGGCTCCGCGGCGGCCCGGGCGGGGGAGACCCGATGACCGGGACCCAGACCGAGCTGCCACCCCGGGAGAACGGCTGGCGGGAGGCCTTCGCCTGGCCCCTCAAGGACCTCGTGGTCCTCGCCGTCCTCGCGGCCGTCTTCGGCTTCCTCTACTGGGCCCTGGTCCAGGCCTGGGGCGGACTGCAGGTCGCGATGGGCCCGCTCGGCGATCTCGCTCAGAACGTGCTCATGGGCGGGTGGATCACGGTCGCCCCCCTCGCGGTGTTCATCGTGCGTCGGCCCGGGGCGGGGATCGTCGCCGAGATCGGGGCGGCCTTCGTCGAGTTCGCCTTCCTCGGCTCGCCCGCGGGACCGATGCTCCTCATCGCCGGGCTGGTCCAGGGCGGCGGCGCCGAGATCGCCTTCGCGGCCACCCGTTACCGGCGCTTCGGCTGGCCGACGTTCCTGGTCTCGGGGCTGACCGCAGCCGTGGCGAACTTCCTCTGGGCGGGAACCCTGTACGACTGGTGGACCCAGGACCTGCTCGCGCTGCGGATCGTGCTGCAGCTGGCCAGCGGTCTGCTGCTGACCGGCGCCCTGGCCAAGGTGATCGCCGAGGCGCTGCTCCGCACCGGGGTGCTGGACAACTTCGCTGCCGGTCGAGCCGCCCGGCGCAGCGCGGGGGCGCCGTGAGCGAGGGAGGCGCCGCCGCGGTCGAGCTCGAGGACGTCCGCGTCCGGTACCCCGCACGGGAACGGCTCGGACTGGACATCCCGGCCCTGACGGTGGGGCGTGGCGAGCGGGTGCTGGTGCTCGGTCCCTCGGGGGGCGGCAAGTCCACCCTGCTGCACTGCCTGACGGGCGTGGTCCCGCAGTCGGTCGACGCCGAGGTCGTCGGCGACCTGCGGGTGCTCGGTCAGGACCCCCGACGGGTCCCGGTCGCACGGCTCGCCCTCGGGGTGGGCTGGCTGGGCCAGGACCCGGCGGCCGGCGTCGCACTGCCGACCGTCGAGGCCGAGGTCGCGTTCACCCTGGAGAACCGTGGCGTCCCGCGGACCGAGATCGGTCCGCGGGTCGAGGCGGCCCTGGCTGCAGTCGGGGCGGGCCACCTGCGGACCCGGCGCGCGGGCGCCCTGAGCGGGGGCGAGCAGCAGCGGGTCGCGCTGGCCGCGGTACTGGTGGGTGACCCGGACCTGCTGGTCCTCGACGAGCCCACCTCGATGCTCGACCCGGTCGGGGCCGCCCAGGTGCTGCGGGTGCTGGGGGAGCAGTCCGAGCGTGCCGACCGCACCACGGTCCTGGTCGAGCACCGGTTGGCCGCGATGCCGTGGCAGCCCGAGCGGGCCGTGCTGATCGGTGCCGACGGTCGGCTCGACCTCGACGGACCGACCGACCGGGTCCTCGCCGAGCACCCGCCGCGCCGGGGC
>NZ_JALPKN010000366.1 GCF_023630195.1 Actinotalea sp. C106
GCCGGTCCGTGCCACGCGGCCGGAGCCTGAGCGGTCTGGCCCTGCGCCCCCAGCGCACCGCCCAGCTGGCCGAGCCCGGGGCCGGGGGCCGCTGGTCCTTGCTCCCTGGCAGGGAGCACGACCCCACGGTGCGCACCCACGCCCTGGCCGCCCAGCTCCTCGACCGTCACGGTGTGCTGACCCGTGCCGTCGCGCCGGCCGAGGGGATCAGCGCACAGTTCGGCGCCGTCTACCGCGTGCTGGCGGCCCTCGAGCAGAACGGCCAGGTGCGCCGCGGGTACTTCGTCGAGCACCTCGGCGGCTCGCAGTTCGCGCTCCCCGGCGCGGTCGACGAGCTTCGACGCGACGGTCCTGCCACCGGGTCCGAGGACGAGGGCCCCCGGAACGTCACCGTGCTCGCGGCCACCGACCCGGCCAACCCCTACGGCGCCGCCCTCGCGTGGCCCGAGTCCGCGGCCAGTCACCGCCCCGGCCGCAAGGCGGGGGGGATCGTCGTCCTGGTCGACGGGCACCTCGCCCTCTACCTCGAACGTGGGGGGAGGTCGGCGCTCTCGTTCCCGACCTCGACGGCCCAGGTCGAGGCCGCCGCCCGCGCGCTGGTCGCGACGAGTCGTACCGGTCGACTCGGCAGGGTGGTGCTGCAGCGGCTCGACGGCGAGGAGCTGCTCGACCGTGCGACTCTCGCGACCCCCCTCGCCCAGGCCCTCAGCGCAGCCGGCGCCACCACGACCCCACGTGGCCTTCGCCTCCCTGAGGCACGATGAGGGCGCGTCGGCACCCACGCGCGGACGGTTCGCCCGGAGGGTGGCATGCCTGAGGGCGACATCCTGCGTCGCGCCGCACGCACCCTGGACCAGGCCCTGACCGGACAGGTGCTGCTCGAGGCCGAGCTGCGCTGGCCGACCCTCGCGGGGGCTCACCTCTCGGGGCTCACGGTCCTGAGCACCGACTCCTACGGGAAGCACCTGCTGATGCGGCTCGAGGACGGGCGCACCCTGCACAGCCACCTCCGCATGGAGGGCTCCTGGCGGATGAGCCGTCCAGGCTCGGCCGAGCTGGCACGGCAGCGGCGAGACCCTCACGTCCGCGCCCTGCTCGTCACCGAGCCCTGGGCTGCCGTCGGCCACCGGCTCGGCATGCTGGACCTGGTGGCGACCCGCGAGGAGGGCAGCCTGATCGGTCACCTGGGACCCGACCTGCTCGCAGAGGACTTCCCGACGACCGGGCTCGGAGAAGGGCTCAGGAGACTGGCCGCCCAAGGCCGGACGCCGGTGGCCGAGGCGCTGCTGGACCAGCGCGTCGTGGCCGGGCTCGGGACGATCTACGTCGCGGAGTCCCTGCACGTGCGCGGGATCTGGCCGTGGACCCCGTGCGAGGAGCTCGAGGACCCAGCGACGCTGCTCATGACGGGACGCCGCCTGATGGAACGCAGCGTGGCCTCGACCACACCCACGGCGACCGGGGACGAGAGCCGCGGACGGACCAGCCGGGTGCACGGGCGTGAGGGCCAGCCCTGCCGGCGGTGCGGCACGACGATCGTCGTCGAGCAGGCACGCCAGCCGCCGGTCGAGAGACCGGTGTTCTCGTGCCCGACCTGTCAGCCAGAACCGCAAGGATCGATCGCACGCCCCCGCAGGAGCAGCTGAGGCACCACCGAGCCTCGTCGGGCATCAGCGAGAAGCCGCACCCCGGGCAATGAGGCCAGCGGTCGTCCTCGCGCGGACGACAACGCGCTCCCGGAGCTCCCTGGACGGCAGCGCTCAGCCGACGGGAGCGAGCTCTCCGCGGGCCGAGGTCCAGCGCGGCCCACCGGGACGGCCCACGCACGCGGCGAGGTCGGCCGGCACGGTGTCGGGGATCGACAGACCCTCGGCGACGGCGACCCGGTCGCTGACCTCACGCAGGACGGCGGACATCGGGACGTCGAGGGCCTCGCAGATCGACCCCAGGAGCTCGGAGGACGCTTCCTTCTGGCCCCGCTCGACCTCGCTGAGGTAGCCGAGGGAGACGCGCGCCGCGGATGAGACCTCGCGGAGCGTACGGCCCTGCCGTTGACGGGCGTCACGAAGGACGTCACCGATCTCGCGTCGTAGGACGATCACCGGTCGACCTCCTTCCCTCGCCTCGTCGGGCGCTGCCCCGGGGAGGGGCTGCCTGGTGGGACCCGGCGTGCGTACCCCACCGCTGGCTGCTCGCTGGCGGTGAGGGGTCCTACCGTACCCCGCGGGGCGGACAGCGTCTCGACCGTCTCGCTGCGGGGCTCTGTTCGTCGTCACGTCGGTGTCAACGATCCTCGGCCCTGACGTGTTCCCCGAACGACGGACAAGGCCTGCGACCTGGGGCGCGACCCGCTCGCCACCAGGGACCTAGGTCCGACACGCGGTCGAGCGCCGTCGAGAATTCACCCGACCAGCCGCACCTGTCCAGGTCGCGCCGCGGTGCCCCCGGGGGCCTGGGGCGGCGGACCTCGCGTGCGTCAACGGTCCAGCCCACGCTCCTCGCGGTCGAGAGCCTCGAGCAGCAGACCCAAGCATGCCTCCCGGGCCGCAGCCCGGACCTCGTGCCGCCCCGGCCCCGCGGCCTCGGCCGGGGCGAACGACCGCACCTCCACCCCCCGGGGCCCG
>NZ_JALPKN010000367.1 GCF_023630195.1 Actinotalea sp. C106
CGCCGGCCCGCCGCCCCGGCCGGCGGCCCCGCCTCCCCCGAGCCCGGGGACGCGGGCGACGAGGCCGAGCCGGGCGACACCCAGGGCTTCAGCACCGGTCAGGGCGAGGGTTCGGACCACCAGACCGAGGTCATCGGGGTGGGTGAGCTCCGCCGATGAACACCCCCCTGCGGCGGCTCGCGAACGTCACCATCGTCATGTTCCTGGCCCTCATGATGACCAGCACCTGGGTCCAGTTCGTCCAGGCCCCCGACCTCAACAGCGACGCGCGCAACGTGCGGACGCTGTACCGGGAGTACGACAACGCCCGCGGACCCATCGTCGTCGGAGGGGACTCGATCGCCTCCTCGACCCCGGTCGACACCCCCTTCGGGTACCAGCGCAGCTACAGCCAGGCCGAGCTCTACGCGCACGTGACCGGGTACTACTCGGTGATCTACGGCCGGTCCGGCATCGAGCAGGCGATGAACACCGAGCTCAACGGCTCGGCCGACTCGCTGTTCTACTCGCGGCTGCAGGACCTCATCACCGGCCGCCAGCCGCAGGGCGCGGCCGTCGAGCTCACCATCGACCCCGCGGCCCAGCAGGCCGCCTGGGACGCCCTCGGGGACCAGCGCGGCGCCGTCGTCGCCCTCGACCCGACCACGGGCGCCATCCTCGCGTTGGTCTCCAAGCCCAGCTACGACCCGAACCTGCTCGCGGGGCACACCACGAGCGAAGTCACCGAGAACTGGACGGCCCTCAACGAGGCCGACGGCCAGCCGATGGCGAACCGGGCCATCGCCGGCAACACCTACCCGCCGGGCTCGGTGTTCAAGCTCGTGACCGCCGCGGCGGCCCTGGAGGACGGGCTCGCCGTCGACGAGCAGATCCCCGCCCCCGACGAGCTGCCCCTGCCGCTGAGCTCCGCGGTGCTCGGCAACTTCGGCGGGGCCACCTGCTCGAGCAGCGGCACCCAGACCCTCGGCGACGCCCTGCGCGTCTCCTGCAACACGGCCTTCGCCCAGCTCGGCCTCGACCTCGGCGCCGAGCTCATCGGGGAGCAGGCCGAGGCGTTCGGCTTCGGAACCCGCTTCACCGTGCCGATGACGTCAGCAGAGAGCTACTTCCCCCCCGACCCCGACGCGCCGTCCACCGCTCTCTCGGCCATCGGGCAGTACGAGGTGCGCGTGACCCCCCTGCAGGTGGCGATGATCTCGGCCACGATCGCCAACGGGGGCACCCAGATGTCCCCCTACCTGGTGGACTCGGTGCGCAGCCAGGACCTCGACGTCGTCACCGAGACCTCCCCGAGCGAGCTCGGCCAGCCCATCTCCCCCGAGACAGCCGCCACGCTCGAGGAGATGATGCTCGGCGTCGTCGCCGACGGCACCGGGCAGGCCGCCCAGATCTCGGGGGTCCAGGTGGCCGGGAAGACCGGCACCGCCGAGACCACCGGCGACGCACCGCCGCACGCCTGGTTCACCAGCTTCGCCCCGGCCGACGACCCGCAGGTCGCCGTCGCCGTCCTCGTCGAGAACGGCGGGACCATGGGCAGCGAGGCCACCGGCGGGGCCGTCGCGGCGCCCATCGCCCGGGCCGTGATGCAGGCGGTGCTCGAGTGAAGCCGGTCGCCGGGATCGCCCTGGGCGGCCGCTACCGCCTCGAGTCCCGGATCGCCGTCGGCGGGATGGGCGAGGTGTGGGTCGGTCACGACGAGGCCCTCGCCCGGGACGTCGCGGTCAAGGTGCTGCGCGAGGAGTTCGCGGGGGACGCCGGGTTCCTCGAGCGGTTCCGCACCGAAGCCCGCAACAGCGCGGGACTGTCCCACCCCAACATCGCCCAGCTCTACGACTACGGCGAGCAGGAGGGCTCGGGGTTCCTCGTCATGGAGCTCGTGCTCGGCGAGCCGATGTCCGACCTGCTCGACCGTGAGCCGGTGCTGCCCACGCGACGGCTCCTGCCGATCCTCGCCCAGACGGCCCGTGCCCTGCACGCCGCCCACGCGGGGGGAGTCGTGCACCGGGACGTCAAGCCCGGCAACATCCTGCTGTCCCGCTCGGGCAGGGTGAAGATCACCGACTTCGGCATCTCGACCGCGACCAACCAGGTGCCCATGACGGCCTCGGGCATGGTGATGGGCACCGCGCAGTACCTGTCCCCCGAGCAGGCCATCGGCAAGGCCGCGACCCCCGCCTCGGACATCTACTCCCTGGGGATCGTCGCCTACGAGGGCCTGGTCGGGAACCGGCCCTTCACCGGCCCGACGGCCGTGGACATCGCCGTCGCGCACGTCAACACCGCGGTGCCGCCCCTGCCCGACCAGATCGACCCCGAGCTCGCTGCCCTCGTGATGCGGATGCTCGCCAAGGAGCCCGAGGAGCGCCCGCGCTCGGCCGCCTCCCTGGCACGCACCCTCGACGAGATGCTCGACGGCACCCCTCCCGGCGGGATCCCGGTCACCACCACCCGCCACACCCGCGCGGTCGACGTGCTGCACGACGACATCGCCACGAGCTCCCAGCGGGCCGTCCCCGTCCCCGGCTCGGAGGCCACCCCCGGCACCGCCCCGGCCGAGCCACCACCGACCATCGCTCCGACGGACCCCCCGCAGACCGCGGTCCGGGCGGGCCCCCCGCCA
>NZ_JALPKN010000368.1 GCF_023630195.1 Actinotalea sp. C106
GGGCAGAGCTCGCTGCCCAGCCGGGGCTGCACGCCGCGGGGGCGTGGCTCGCCGGCACCGGCCTGGCGGCCGTGGTGGCCGACGCCCGACGGATGGCCGCCTCCCTCGTGTGAGACCTGTCACGCGGGGGGTCGGAATAGATCGAGGAGACCCTCGGAAAGGCATCGCCGATACCTCCGGGAACAGGGCTGATCTTCCTTTCTGACAACGTGTCCGAATGTTCTGACGACCTGTCATCTCAGGGACGGGTGCTGCGGATTTTCGCATTTCCCTCTGCTCCACCAGACTTCACCCATGACCTCTGCAGCCGATGCCGTGCAGGACGTCCCCGAGCCCGGGGCCTGGACCCTCTGGACGGTGCTGCGCCGTCCCGACACGCCGACCGACCCGCGGCCCACCACCCCCCTGCCCGACCTCGCCCACGCCGCCGTCGAGCCCGGCGAGGGGGTCGAGCTGCGCGGGGTCTACGACGTCTCGGGCATGCGCGCCGACGCCGACCTGATGATCTGGCTGCACGGCGAGAGCCCCGAGGGCCTGCAGGCCGCGATCCGCCGGTTGCGCCGCACCACCGAGCTCGCGCCGCTGACCCCGAGCTGGTCCGCGATGGGGGTGCACCGCCCGGCCGAGTTCAGCGCCAACCACCTGCCGGCCTACATGCGGGACACCACGCCCAAGCAGTGGATCACCGTGTACCCCTTCGTCCGGTCCTACGAGTGGTACCTGCTGCCGACCGAGGAGCGCCGTGCGATGCTCGGTCAGCACGGCCGCATGGGCCGTGAGTACCCCCAGGTGCTGTCCAACACGGTCGCCTCGTTCACGCTGGGCGACTACGAGTGGATCCTCGGTCTCGAGGCCGACGAGCTCGTGGAGCTGGTCGACCTCATGCGCTACCTGCGTGAGACCGACGCGCGTCGCCACGTGCGCGAGGAGGTCCCCTTCTTCACCGGACGGCGCATCGAGGTCGACGAGGTCGCGGAGGTCCTGCTGTGAGCACACCGGTCGAGTCCGGTCCTGAGTTCGTCCGAGCCACCGAGGTGGGGCCGCAGACGCTGCCCGACCGTGAGCCCCAGGCCCCCGCGCCCTACGACGCGATCCTGCTGGTCTCCTTCGGCGGCCCCGAGGGTCAGGACGACGTCCTGCCCTTCCTGCGGAACGTCACCCGCGGCCGCGGGATCCCCGACGAGCGCCTCGAGGAGGTCGCGCACCACTACCGCCACTTCGGCGGGGTGAGCCCGATCAACGACCAGAACCGCGCCCTGCAGGCCGCCCTGGCCGCCGAGCTCGAGTCCCGCGGCATCGACCTGCCCGTGCTGTGGGGCAACCGCAACTGGGACCCCTTCCTCACCGACGCCGTGCGTGAGGCCCACGCGGCGGGCCACCGGCGCCTGCTCGCCGTGGTGACCAGCGCGTACTCCTCGTACTCCTCGTGCCGCCAGTACCGCGAGGACCTCGCCGAGGCCATCGCCGAGACGGGCCTCGAGGGCGAGATGCACATCGACAAGGTGCGCCAGTACTTCGACCACCCCGGCTTCGTCACCCCCTTCGTCGAGGGCGTGCGCGAGGCGCTGCTCCGCACCCAGGAGAAGCTCCCCGAGATCGACCTGGCCCGCGAGGCCCACGTCCTCTTCGCGACCCACTCCATCCCGACGACGACGGCGGTCTCCTCGGGCCCGCCCGTCGCGAACCTCGGGCCCGACGGCGCGTACGCCGCCCAGCACCGTGCGGTGGCCGAGGTCGTCATGGCCAGCGCAGGGGCCGGCGGGGACCTGGGCACGGGTGGCTCGGCGGCCCACCTGGCCGCGGTGCCGTGGTCGCTGGTCTACCAGTCCCGCAGCGGCGCCCCGAGCACCCCGTGGCTCGAGCCCGACATCAACGACGCGATCACCGAGCTCGCCGAGCAGGGCACCAAGGCCGTGGTCATCGTCCCGCTGGGGTTCGTCTCGGACCACATGGAGGTCCTGTGGGACCTCGACGAGGAGGCCATGGAGACGGCCACCGAGGCGGGTCTGCACGCCGAGCGCGTCCCCACCCCGGGCATCCACCCGGCGTACGTGGGCGGCCTGATCGACCTGGTGACCGAGCGCCTCGCCGTCGACGGCGAGCCCTCGGGCCCGGGCAGCGAGGTCAAGGCCCGTCCCGCGCTCACCCCGCTGGGTCCCTGGTACGACGTGTGCCGGCCCGGCTGCTGCGCCAACCCGCGCGGCCCCAAGCCGGCCCTGTCCGGGATCGCCCCCTGATCCCCGCGGGCCGCCGGCTCGGGGCCCACGCCAGGAGGGCGACGCGGCGATGAGCACGGTCCGGATCGGCACCCGGGGCAGCGCCCTCGCGCTGACCCAGACCGGGCACGTCGCCGACGCCCTGCGTGCCGCGACGGGCTGGGGCGAGGAGCAGGTCGAGCTGGTGCGGGTGCGCACCGAGGGTGACGTGCTCACCGGGTCCCTCGCCTCGCTGGGCGGGACCGGCGTGTTCGTGGCGGCCCTGCGCGAGGCCGTGCTCATGGGGCGCTGCGACGTCGCCGTGCACTCCCTCAAGGACCTGCCCACGGCCGAGGCCCCCGCCCTGACCGTCGCGGCCGTGCCCCGGCGGGAGGACCCGCGCGACGCCCTGTGCGCCCGCGAC
>NZ_JALPKN010000369.1 GCF_023630195.1 Actinotalea sp. C106
GGGGCCGATGCCTCGGCACTGCCCGCGGCCCTCGAGGCCGTCCGGTCAGCGGTCGCCGAGGGGTGAGCCCGGTGGACGGCAGGGAGTCGGGGACCGGGCCGGGACCGGTCGGTGTCGGTCGCGGTGTCCGGGTCGGCGTGGACGTCGGCTCGGTTCGGGTGGGTGTCGCGGCGAGCGACCCCGACGGCCTCATCGCGACCCCCGTCGAGACCGTCCGACGTGGCGAGGGCGAGCCGGGTCCTGCGGCCACGGACGTCCTGCAGGTCGTGAGGATCGTGGAGGAACGGGGTGCCGCTGTGGTGTACGTCGGCCTGCCGCGCCACATGTCGGGGGCGGAGGGTTCGGCGTCCCAGGCGGCTCGCACGTACGCTGGGGTGCTGGCGCACGCCGTCGCACCGGTGCCGGTGCGGTTGGTGGACGAGCGGTTGAGCACGGTCTCCGCCCATCAGGCGCTGCACGCGGCCGGAAGGTCCGGGCGTCGTCACCGTGCGGTGGTCGACCAGGCGGCCGCGGTGGTGATCCTGCAGTCAGCGATGGATGCGGAACGTACGACGGGGGCACGGAGCGGGGAGCTGGTCACCAGCGACCCACCCTCCGAGGGGGCCCCGGCGCGGTCGGGGACGTAGGGCTGGTGGCCGACCAGGGACGGGCACGGACCGTCTGGTCGGAGCACTCCGGGGGCGCGCAGGTGGACACGGACGTACGGGAGGACCGAGCGATGGCACGCTGGCCGGGAGTCGCACGACAGGAGGCTGGGCGTTGAACGACGTGTTCCTCGACGAGGTGATCAGGCCTGAGGCCTCAGGGCCCAGCCGCCGCTCGGACCGACGCGCGAGCCGTGAAGAGCGTGCCCGCAAGCGTCGGAAGCGTCGCGTGCGCAACATCATCGCCCTGGTCATCTCCCTCGGCCTGCTGGGTGGTGCCGCCTACGCCGTGGTCGAGTACGCCCTGCCTGTCATCACCGACCTGCGGGGCGGCGAGCAGGAGGTCACCGACTACCCCGGACCGGGCCACGGCAGCGCCGAGGTCTCCATCCCCGCCGGTGCGACCGGCGTGCAGATGGCGGCGGCCCTCGAGGAGGCCGGGGTGGTGGCCAGCACCGGCGCCTTCACCAGCGCCTTCGCGTCCAACCCCGACGCCGCGGGGATCCAGCCGGGCACGTACCGGCTCCTCCTGGAGATGCCGGCGGCCGACGCGGTCACCGCCCTGCTCAACGCCGAGAACCGGGTGCAGACCCAGGTGACCATCCCCGAGGGGCAGCGGGTCGACCAGATCCTGGACCGCCTCTCCTCGGTCACCGGGGTGAGCGTCGAGGACTTCGAGGCAGCCCTCGAGGACACCGCCGCGACCGGCCTGCCCGAGGTGGCCGGCGGTAACTACGAGGGATGGTTGTTCCCCCTCACCTACACCTACGAGCCCGGGACCGAGCCGGTCCAGATGATCGCCGAGATGGTCAGCCAGACGGTCCGGGTGCTCGACGAGCGCGAGGTCCCCGAGGCCGACCGGCAGGCCGTGCTGATCAAGGCCTCCTTGGTCGAGCGCGAGTCGCCCAACGCCGAGGCCAGCCCGCAGATGGCTCGGGCGATCGAGAACCGCCTCGACCGCGAGATGCCGCTCCAGATCGACGCCGCGGTCGCCTACGGCCTGGGCAAGTCGGGAACCGAGCTCACGTCCGCGGACATCAGCTCGGACGCGACGGACAACCCGTACAACACCTACGCGCACAGCGGGCTGCCGCCCACGCCCATCGCCTCCCCGGGTGAGGCCTCGATCGACGCGGTGCTCTCGCCCGCTGACGGCCCGTGGATCTTCTGGGCGACGGTCAACCTGGACACGGGCGAGACCAAGTTCGCCGAGACCTACGACGAGCACCAGCAGAACGTCGCCGAGCTGCGGCAGTGGCAGGCCGAGCAGGAGTGACGAACCGCGCCTCCGACGCCGGCCCGGCACCTCGGGTGCGGCGAGCAGCGGTGCTGGGGCATCCGGTGACCCACTCGCTCTCGCCGGTGCTGCACGGTGCCGCCTACGCGGCCCTGGGTCTCGAGGGCTGGCAGTACGACCGGCTCGACGTCACCGAGGAGGCCCTGCCCGAGGTCCTCGCAGGGCTGGACGGCTCGTGGGCCGGGCTGAGCCTGACCATGCCGCTCAAGAAGACTGTCCTCGGGCTGCTCGACCACGTCGAGCCGCTCGCCGAGGTGGTCGGGGCCGTCAACACGGTCCTTGTGCAGGCCGGGGCGGGCGACCGTCCCGTGCTCGTCGGGGCCAACACCGACGTGCACGGACTGGTCACCGCCCTCGGCGAAGGGCTCGCTGGCCGTGGGGTGACCGGCCCGGTGCGTTCCGCGGTCGTCATCGGTGCCGGGGCCACGGCGGCCTCGACCCTGGCCGCCCTCGCCCAGCTCGGGTGCACCACGGCCCAGGTGCACGTGCGCTCGATGGCGCGGGCCGGGGCGACCATGCGAGCCGCGCACCGCATGGGCGTCGAGCCGCAGTTCCTCACCCTGGAGCCCTGGGACCGGTTGCTGGACGCGATGCGGAGGGCCGACGTCGTGGTCTCGACCCTCCCACCCCGGGCCGCCGACGAGATCGCCGCGGCGCTGGGGGAGCGG
>NZ_JALPKN010000036.1 GCF_023630195.1 Actinotalea sp. C106
GGCAGCCAGCGCGGGCGGCCCGACCACCGCGAGCACCCACCCGGCGATCAGCCTGCGCCGCGGCAGTGACGCACGGCGGACCCTGCGTGCAGGGCCCCGGCCTGCGTGCTCGTGCGTCACGACCAGCACGTCGATGTCCCCTGAGCCGCGGATCACCTCGGTGCCGATGCCCGGGGACAGCGCTGCGGCCAGGCGCGGCCGCCGGGTGGCGCCGAGCAGGATCTGGCTGGCGTTGACGCCGCGGGCGAAGTCCAGGACCGCGGGGGCCACGTCGTCGGCCAGGACCGTGTGCCAGCTCGCCCTGAGGGACTCGGCCAGGGTGCGCAGGCGCACCAGCGAGTCCGGGGCGACGCCCGCGACGCCGTCCCCCCGCAGGACGTGCAGGGCCATGACCTCCCCACCGCTGGCTCGCTGCGCGATGCGGGCGGCCCGACGGATGAGCGTCTCGCTCTCGGGCCCTCCGGTGACGGCCACCACGACCCGCTCCCGGGTGGGCCAGGTGGCGTCGATGCCCTGCTCGCGTCGGTACGCGTCGAGGGCGTCCTCGACCCGGTCCGCCGTCCACAGCAGAGCCAGCTCACGCAGCGCGGTGAGGTTGCCGACGCGGAAGTACCTGGCCAGCGCCGCGTCGACCTTCTCGGCCCGGTACACGTTCCCGTGGGCGAGGCGTCGACGCAGCGCCTCAGGGCTCATGTCGACCAGCTCGATCTGCTCGGCACGACGCACGACGTCGTCCGGCAGGGTCTCCTGCTGCTGGACCCCGGTGATGGAGGTGACGACGTCCCGGAGGCTCTCCAGGTGCTGGATGTTCACGGTCGTCACCACGTCGATGCCGGCCGCGAGGATCTCCTCGACGTCCTGCCAGCGCTTCTCGTGGCGGCTGCCCGGGACGTTGGTGTGCGCGAGCTCGTCGACCAGGACCGCGGTGGGGCTCCGCGCGAGCACGGCGTCGAGGTCCATCTCGCTGAAGGTCGACCCGCGGTAGTCGATCGAGCGGCGCGGCACGACCTCGAGCCCGTCGAGCAGGGCCGCGGTGTGCGGCCGGTCATGGGTCTCGACCAGCCCGACGACGACGTCGACCCCGCGATCCTGGCGTCGGCGCGCCTCGTCCAGCATCGCGTACGTCTTGCCCACCCCGGGCGCGGCGCCGAGGTACACGCGCAGGCGACCGCGCCGGGCCCGGGGCGACGCCTCGTCGGCGCTCGTCTGTTCGGTCATGGCGGACTCAGTCAAGCATCACGAGAGCCACGTTGAGCTCGAGCACGTTGACCCGAGGTGCGCCGAGCAGGCCCAGCTCACGGTCGGTCGTCGCCTCGACCACCAGGCCGCGCACCGTGCCCTCGTCAAGCCCCCGGTGCCGCGCGACCCGCGCGACCTGCAGCGCGGCGTACTCGGGCGAGACGTGCGGGTCCAGGCCGGAGCCCGAGGCCGTCAGCGCATCGGCGGGCACCTCGGCAGGATCCACGCCCTCGCGGTCGGCGACCTCCGCACGGCGCTCCTCGACGGTCGCGAGCAGGTCAGGGTTCTCCGGGCCGAGGTTCGAGGCCCCCGTCGCGAGCGGGTCGTACCCGTCCCCGGCGGCCGAGGGCCGGGGCAGGAACCACTCGTCGCCCTCGAAGGGCTGCCCGAGCAGGCGGGACCCGACGACCTGGCCGTCGACCTCGATCATCGAGCCGTCGGCCCGCTCGGGCATGGTGCGGCCGACGGCGTAGACCGCGGCCGGGTACAGCAGCCCGGTCAGGACGGTGAGGACGAGCAGGAGGCGCAGGCCGACGACGGACTGGCGCAGGAAGGCAGTCATGAGGCGCTCCGGAGGGTTCGGCTCACAGGCCGGGGACGAGGGAGACGAGCAGGTCGATGAGCTTGATGCCGACGAACGGGGCGACGAGGCCACCGACGCCGTAGACGAGCAGGTTGCGGCGCAGCATGGCGGCGGCCCCGGCCGGCCGATACCGCACCCCTCGCAGGGCGAGGGGCACGAGCGCCACGATGACCAGGGCGTTGAAGACCACCGCCGAGAGCACCGCCGACTGCGGCGAGGACAGTCCCATGACGTTGAGCCGGTCCAGCTGGGGGTACAGGCCCGAGAACATCGCCGGGATGATGGCGAAGTACTTGGCGACGTCGTTCGAGATCGAGAACGTCGTCAGGGCGCCCCGGGTGATGAGCAGCTGCTTGCCGATCGCGACGATCTCGATCAGCTTGGTCGGGTTCGAGTCGAGGTCGACCATGTTCCCGGCCTCCTTGGCGGCTGAGGTGCCGGTGTTCATGGCCACCCCGACGTCGGCCTGCGCCAGGGCCGGGGCGTCGTTGGTGCCGTCCCCGGTCATCGCGACGAGCCGCCCCGCGGCCTGCTCCGTGCGGATCAGCGCGAGCTTGTCCTCCGGGGTGGCCTCGGCGAGGACGTCGTCCACACCGGCCTCCTCGGCGATCGCGCGGGCGGTCAGCGGGTTGTCCCCGGTGATCATGACGGTGCGGATGCCCATCTGCCGGAGCTCGTCGAACCGCTCGCGCATCCCGGGCTTGACGACGTCCTTGAGGTGGATGACCCCCAGCGCCCGAGCCGGCTCGCCGGTGCGTAGCTCGGCCACGACCAGGGGCGTGCCTCCCGACGCGCTGATCGCGTCGACCAGAGGGCCGACGTCAGCACTCGGGTGCCCGTCGTTGTCCCGGACCCACCGCATGACGGCGCTCGCCGCCCCCTTCCGGATCTCCCAGGTGCCCTCGTGCTGGGCGAGGTCCACCCCGCTCATGCGGGTCTCGGCCGTGAACGGCACGAAGGTCGCCCGTGGGAGGTCCGTGGCGAAGCGGTTCCGCATGGCGTACCGCTCCTTGGCCAGGACCACGATCGAGCGGCCCTCAGGGGTCTCGTCGGCGAGGCTCGAGAGCTGCGCGGCCTCGGCCACCTGCTCCTCGGTCAGGCCGTCGGCCGGCACCACCTCGACGGCCTGCCGGTTGCCCAGCGTGATGGTGCCGGTCTTGTCCAGGAGGAGGACGTCCACGTCGCCCGCCGCCTCGACGGCCCGGCCCGAGAGCGCCATGACGTTGCGCTGCACGAGCCGGTCCATCCCCGCGATGCCGATCGCCGAGAGCAGCGCACCGATGGTCGTCGGGATCAGGCAGACCAGCAGCGCGACCAGCACCAGGAGCGGCTGGGCCTGGCCCGAGTACACGGCGAAGGGCTGCAGGGTCACGACGGCCAGGAGGAAGACCAGGGTCAGCGAGGCCAGGAGGAGGTTGAGCGCGATCTCGTTCGGCGTCTTCTGCCGGGCGGACCCCTCGACCAGGCCGATCATCCGGTCCAGGAACGTCTCCCCCGCCTTGGCGGTGATCCGGACGACGACGCGGTCCGAGAGCACCTTGGTGCCCCCGGTGACCGCGCTCCGGTCACCGCCCGACTCCCGGATCACGGGCGCCGACTCGCCGGTCACGGGGGACTCGTCGACGCTGGCGATCCCCTCGACGACGTCCCCGTCCCCCGGGATGACCTCACCGGCTTCGACGACCACCAGGTCACCCACCGCGAGCGCGGTGCCGGGCACGCTCTCCTCGGTGCCGTCGGCGGTGAGGCGCCGGGCCAAGGTCTCCGTCCGTGTGCGTCGCAGCGAGGCGGCCTGCGCCCGACCCCGCCCCTCGGCGACGGCCTCGGCCAGGTTGGCGAACAGCACCGTGGCCCACAGCCACAGGGCGATCGACCACGAGAAGACGCCGGGATCGAGCACCGCGAGCACCGTGGTGGCCACCGATCCGACCCAGACGACGAACATGACGGGGTAGCGGACCTGGTGGCGCGGGTCGAGCTTGCGCAGGGCGTCCGGGAGCGAGCGCCACAGCTGGCGCGGCTCGAAGGCGCCCGTCCGCGGACGGGACGACACCGCCTCGGGGTGGGGGGTGGCCTCAGGGGGTGAGGACAGGTCGACGGTCACAGGAGGGCCTCCGCAACAGGGGCGAGCGCGAGAGCAGGGAAGAAGGTCAGCCCCGCGACGACGAGGACGACGAAACCCAGCAGGCCGGCGAAGACCGGCCCGTGAGTGGGCAGGGTCCCGGCACCGACGGCGACGGGCTGCTGGCGGGCGAGGCTGCCGGCCAGCGCGAGGACGAGCACGATCGGCACGAAGCGCCCGAGCAGCATGCCCAGGCCGAGCGCGACGTTCTGGTAGGGCGTCCCGGCCCCGAACCCCGCGAAGGCGGAGCCGTTGTTGTTGGTCGCCGAGGCGTAGGCGTAGAGGATCTCCGACAGCCCGTGGGCGCCAGGGTCCTGGACCGACGCGTCGACCAGGGCAGGCGTGCCTGCTGTGATCGCGGCACCGACGAGCAGCAGGGTCGGCATGGTCAGGATGTAGAGCGCCACGAGGGTGATCTCCCGCCGGCCGATCCGCTTGCCCAGGTACTGCGGGGTGCGGCCCACCATGAGGCCGGCGAGGAAGACGGTCAGGACGGCGAGCACGAGCATCCCGTACAGCCCGGCGCCCACCCCGCCGGGGGCGACCTCCCCCAGCATCATGTTGAGCAGGGTGACCCCACCGCCCAGCGCGGTGAACGAGTCGTGGAAGCTGTTGACCGACCCTGTCGACGTCCCCGTCGTCGAGGCGGCGAAGAGGGCCGAGGCTGCCTCGCCGAAGCGGGTCTCCTTGCCCTCCATCGCGCCTCCGGCCGCCTGCGGGACCGCGCCGAGGCCGCGCATCTCGGCCCAGGTGATCACGGCGACCGCCGCGAGCCAGATCGAGGCCATGACCCCGAGGATCGTCAGCCCCTGGCGCCGGTCACCGACCATCCGCCCGAAGGTGCGGGGCAGGCTGAACGGGATGACCAGCAGCAAGAAGATCTCGAGCAGGTTGGTCCACGCGGTGGGGTTCTCGAAAGGGTGGGAGCTGTTGGCGTTGAAGAACCCGCCACCGTTGGTGCCCAGGTCCTTGATGGCCTCCTGCGAGGCGATGGGCCCTCCCACGATGCTCTGGGTGGCTCCCCCGAGGGTGGTGACCTCCTGCGGGCCGGCGAAGTTCTGCACCGCTCCCCCGACGAGGAGCAGCACCGCGGCGAGGAAGGCCACGGGGAGCAGGATCCGGACGGTGCCGCGGACGAGGTCGACCCAGAAGTTCCCCAGGCGATCGGTGCGGTGCCGCGCGAACCCGCGGACCAGAGCGATGGCGACCGCGATACCCACCGCAGCCGAGACGAAGTTCTGCACGGCCAGCCCGGACATCTGCACGAGGTGGCCCATGACGGACTCCCCCGAGTACCACTGCCAGTTGGTGTTGGTCACGAACGAGACGGCCGTGTTCCAGGCACCGTCGGGTCCGACAGCCGGGAGGCCTAGCGAGAGGGGCAGCTGGTCCTGCAGCCGCAGGAAGGCGTAGAGCAGCAGGACGCTGACGAAGGAGAACCCGAGGACGGCGCGGGCGTAGGCGGGCCACCGCTGGTCGGCCTCGGCGTCGATCCCCCCCAGCCGGTAGATCACGCGTTCGGCACGCAGGTGCCGCGAGTCGCTGAAGACCCGCGCCATGTAGTCACCGAAGGGCACGTGCACCGCGGCCAGGGCGAGGACGAGCAGACCGATCTGCAGGACGGCGGCGAGGGCGGGCGTCATCAGAACCGCTCCGGCTTCAGCAAGGCCATCAGCAGGTATGCCACGAGACCCACGGCCACGACCAGGGCGACGACGGACTCGACGGTCATGATGACGACACCCCCGCGACGAGGGCGACCAACGCTCCGAAGAGGACGCAGGTCAGGGCCACCAGGGCGAGATCGACCACAGCTCACTCCTTAGTCCGACGCCACCTCGGTGACGCCCGCGACCACGGTGGCCGCCGAGGACCATCAGAGCGCCCGGGACGGTGCCCTCCTCTCCGTCCAGACGGTTTCCTGACGCCGGGTGCCCGCGTCCTGACGGGCTCCGGACGCCGTGGGTCCCCGGTAGCGTGCCGCCCATGCCGCTGCTGAGCGCCGCCGAGCCGCTGCCGGCCCGCCCCCGACGGGTGGTCGTGGCGGGCACCAGCGGCTCGGGGAAGACGACCCTCGCGGCCCGGGTCGCGATGGCGCTGGGCATCAGGCACGTCGAGATCGACGCGCTCTTCCACGGGCCCGGGTGGACACCCCGCCCCGGCTTCGAGGCGGAGGTCGAGAGCTTCACGGCCGAGCCCGCGTGGGTCACCGAGTGGCAGTACCGCAGCGTCCGCGCGCTCCTTGTCGAGCGGGCGGACCTCCTGCTCTGGCTCGACCTGCCCACGACCGTCGTCATGCGGCAGGTCATCACGCGCACGGTCCGGCGCCGGGTTCACCATCAGGAGCTGTGGAACGGGAACGTCGAGCCACCGCTAAGGACGATCGTCACCGACCCGGACCACATCGTCCGGTGGGCCTGGCGCACCCGTCACCAGACCGAGCACCGGGTCCGTGCCGTGCTGCGTGACCACCCGGACCTGCCGGTCGTCCGGCTGCGTAGCCACCGTGAGGCGGAGAGCTGGGTGCGGGGCGCACTGGAGGGCGCCTGAACGTCGGCCCCCGCGCGGTTCCCGCTGCCTAGCGTGCCGTGCTGGCACGCTCGACGAGATGCCAGGTGTCGCCTCCGCCGGTCTCGGTGGGAGCGCCGATGCCGTGGGCCTGCTGGTCACTCATCGCAGCGAGTCCGTCCAGAGGTCGCTCGATGGCGAGAAGAGCGCGCGTCATGCCGTGCGCCTCTCCCTCGTCGTTGCGTGCGCACACCGCGACGCTGACGTCGGCCCAGGCGAGGCCGCGCCGATGAGCGGCGTCACGGAAGCCGAGCAGTCGGTCGCGGGTCACGGGGAACGCCACCCCCTCCGGGTCCAGGCCGTGGTGGACACCGGCGACCCGGGCCGGTCCAGGGGGAAGGCCAGGGCCAGTAGTACGGAGCTCACGTGATCTGGTCCTCTCGATCGATGTTGCCGCCGACATCCGTCAGCGACTGAGTTGCCGACCTGGCACGGGCCGGACCGAGAAGGAACGCACCGCCCGCAGCGAGCGCGACGGCGGCGGCCCCGAATGCGGAGGCAGCACCCACGCCGTGCCCGTCCCACACCAGTCCCGCGACGAACTGTGCGACGGCGACGGCGAGCGTCATGACGGCGGCCATCGACGATGTCAGGGTGTTCCTCTTCTCGTCCTCGAACAGAGACTGGCCGAGGGCAGTGACAACCGCACCGGCCGCTCCGATGCCGAACTCGGCAACCAGGAACCCCAGTACGGCTGCCGGGCTCGTGACAGTCGTTGCCGCAAGGCCTACAGCGATGACGATGAGCGCGGCCGAGGTGGCGACGGCGGCGTTCGCGCGATCGAGCACTTTGCTGGCCGTAGACCCCGCTGCCGCGCCCAGCATCAATGCGACGAGTACGAGCCCGAGCGCTCCGCTCGGGACCATCCCGCTCTCCAGGAACCGAGGCTGCCAGACAAGAACGAGCACACCCTGGCCGAACCCCAGGCCCACGTAGGCCAGGGAGAGTCGTCGGCCGGTTTCGGAGACGACGAAATGCCAGCTCTGTCGCAGGCTGCGGGCGAGGTGGTCGACCGCCGTGCTCGGCCCGTTGCTGCTACGTGGCTCTGATGTCCACGTCAGCGCCACCCACGCGGCGGCCACCAGCAGCACCACCCCGGAGACAGCGAGAACTGCCCCGAGCCCGAGGAATGTCCCCCAAGCGTAGACGGCCACGCCGCCGACACCGGCGCCGACCCAGCGCCAAGTGTTGCCTGCGCGGGCTACGGCCGGGGCCTGATCGGCGAGACCCGTCCGGCGTAGGGCGTTGATCGTGTATGAGATCGGCGCCCCGGAGTACAGCGCCAACCCCACGTTCAGCAGCAGCAGAGACGCTCCGGCGCCGATCGCGGTGTGGGCGAGACCGAATGCCGCCTGCGCAGCACCCCAGCCGATGAGTCCGACGACGAGCACTCTCTTGTTGCCATACCGGTCGGCAAGAGCGCCCGACGGGATCTCGAGCACGAACGACAAGATCCCCGCGACGGCGAGCATCGTCCCGATGATCGCCGGGCTGACGCCTGATGTGGTCATGTGGACGACGTAGGTCGCACCGAAGACGAAGTCGACGAGTGCGACGACGACGACCAAGACGAAGTAGCGGCGAGCGATCGGCGATGGGTGTCGACGTGTCATGGTCAGCGGGGCTTTCCGAGCTGCAATCGCAACCCAACCGTCGGAGATGCTGTTTGGGGGCGCGCGCGCACGAGGACCCCACGGCTTCCTATCGGTGCAGCGGACCGTCTGCGAGCCGTGCGCGTCGAGTATTGAATGTCTCGACCGGCAGACAGAGCGAGAGTGACTCGCCGGGAGCGACGGTACATCTTGCGACCGGTTCGCACAGGCCCTTTCAATACATTTATCGTTCGAAGCGCCGCGACGCCGAGGCACTCTTGGGCCTGAAGTCCCTTGCGGACTCCAGAAGTGATTATCGGGCCGGGCGACTGTGCAAGCGACGAGCGACCACAGCTCACTCCTTAGTCCGACGCCACCTCGGTGACGCCCGCGACCACGGTGGCCGCCGAGGACCATCAGAGCGCCCGGGGTGGCGCCGTCCTCCCGTCCAGACGGTTTCCTGACGCCGCGCGCCCGCGTCCTGACGGGCTCCGGACGGCGTGGGTCCCCGGTAGCGTGCCGACCGTGCCGCTGCTGAGTCGGGCCGAGCCGTGGGCGCGGGGGTACTCGCCGTCGTCGAGGCGGAAGGCCGTCGGGGCTTCGCCTACGGCTCTCGCTCCGGTCATCCGGTGTCTGGCGAGGAGGCATTCGTCGTCCGCATCGGTGCCGACGATCGCGTCTGGCTACGCATCGACGGCTTCTCCCGCCACACCCGTGGGGACGCTACCTCTTGCGGCGCCGTTCGCGCACGATCGTGATCACCAGGCCGATCGCGATGATGCTGAAGGCGATCGGCACCCCGTAGGGGACGTTGAGCGCACCGTTGATCACGTGTCGTCCCTACCTCGCCTTCCCTCAGTCCGTCACCGGCAAGAAGAGCACGGCGCCCGCGAAGAGGAGCAACAGCCCGATCACGCGGATGCGCAGCTCCGGTCTCGGTCTCGACTCTGGGGGCGTGCCTGGCTTGAGGTGCCGGTCGACGCGCTCTTCCCACCGCACGACCTTGAGAGGTCGCACCAAGAAGAGGGCGGCCAGAAGCGCGAGGAGGACCCCGGTCAGTCGCAGCGCGATGATCGCCGCCACACGTCTCCTCCCCTGCGCCCCGGTGCGCCGAGCCTCCCGGTCTACCCCCTTCGGCGCTGCTCGCGCACGAGCACGATGACCGAGCCGACCGCGCTGGTGCCGAGGGTGACAGGCCCCCCGTGGGGCAGGTTCACCGCACCGTTGGCCACCGGCCGGCCCCTTCTGGTCAGACGGCCGGCGGCGGGGTGCGGTCGTCGCGACGCTCGACGACCTCGCGGTGGCTGGTGTTGGCCCGCTGCTGGTTGAGCACGAGGGACAGGATGATCGCGAGGACGCCCGCGCCGATGCAGATGTAGCCGATGACCGTCAGGTCCACGACCTCCCAGCTGTCCTGGACCCCGAAGGCCAGGATGGCGCCCACCACGATGAGGAAGATTCCGCTACCGATGCCCATGTCGAACCTCCTTGTCGGCGGGCGACAGAGCCGCCCGTACTCCGACGGAGCATTCCGGACCTGAGCCCGTCCCGCCTCCTGAACGGTGGATCTCACCCGCAGCTCACCTGAGCACACGCCGGGCACCGGCGCCAGGACCCTCGGCCCACCCGAGGACTGACCTGTCCTGCGTACGGTGGGCCGAGGGCGCAGACACCGACGCGTCGGAGCCACCGTCCCCACAGCGACAGCGAGGGTCCATGACCATCCCCGTCCACGCGGCGCCCGTCGAGGAGGTGCTCGACGACCTCGGCACCCACCTCGACGGGCTCACCGAGTCCGAGGCACGCACCCGCCTCGAGGCCGACGGCCCCAACAGCCTGCCCGACCCGGCCCGCGAGAGCCTGGTCCGTCGGATCGCCAAGCACTTCAACGACGTCCTCATCTACGTCCTGCTGGGCGCGGCCGTCGTGACCCTGCTGCTGCAGCACTGGGTGGACTCCGCGGTCATCCTCGGCGTGGTCCTGATCAACGGGCTGATCGGGTTCATCCAGGAGGGCAAGGCCGAGCAGGCCCTCGCGGGGATCCGCACCATGCTCTCGCTGGACGCCCAGGTGCGCCGCGACGGGCAGTGGAGCCGGGTGGACGCCGCAGACCTGGTGCGGGGCGACGTCGTGCGGCTGCGGTCGGGGGACCGTGTCCCGGCCGACGTGCGTCTGGTCGAGTCCACCGACCTGCGCGTCGAGGAGTCGGCGCTCACGGGCGAGTCGGTCCCGGCCGAGAAGCACCCGCGGCCGGCCGCCGAGGACGCGGGGGTCGGGGATCGCACGTCGATGGCGTTCTCGAGCTCCCTCGTGACGTCCGGCCGCGGGGTCGGTGTGGTGACCGCCGTCGGGGCCGACACCGAGATCGGGCGGATCAACACCATGATCGGCGAGGTCGAGCGGCTCACCACCCCGCTGATCCGGCAGATGAACCGCGTCGGCACCCAGCTGTCGGTGGCCATCCTCGGACTCGCGGCGGTCATGTCCGTGCTGGGCCTGGTGCTGCACGGGTACGCGGTGGCCGACGCGCTGCTCTCCGCGATCAGCTTCGCCGTGGCAGCCATCCCCGAGGGCCTACCCGCCGTCATGACCATCACCCTGGCCATCGGTGTGCAGCGGATGGCCCGCCGCAACGCGATCACGCGCCGGCTGACGGCCGTCGAGACCCTCGGCTCCGTGACGGTCATCTGCTCGGACAAGACCGGGACCCTCACCCGCAACGAGATGACCGTCCGCGCGGTCGTCACGGCCGACGGCCACTACGAGGTGAGCGGCACCGGCTACGAGCCCGCGGGCGAGATCCACCTCGACGGGGTGCCGGTCCCACCCCACGAGCACGACACCCTCATGGCGCTGGTCGAGGCGATGTCCGTCGCGAACGACACCGACGTGACCGACCGGGACGGCTCCTGGACGGTCAACGGCGAGCCCACCGAGGGCGCGGTGCAGACCCTCGCCCTCAAGTGCGGCGTGGACCGGTCAGGCCACGACCGGCGGTCCGAGGTGCCCTTCGAGTCCGAGCACAAGCTCATGGCCACGCTGAGCCGCGCCCCGGACGACGCCTCGGTGGTGCTGGTCAAGGGAGCCCCGGACCGGCTGCTCGACCGGTGCGCCACCCACCTGAGCGACGACCAGGAGCACGAGCTGGACCGCGCGTGGTGGGAGGAGCGGATCGAGGAGCTCAGCGGTCGGGGCTTCCGGGTGCTGGCCGCGGCACGTCGTGACGGAGGTGACCAGGAGAGCCTGGAGCTGGCCGACCTCGACGCAGGGCTGGTCTTCCTCGGCGTCGTGGGTATCCTCGACCCACCCCGGCCCGAGGCCATCAAGGCGATCGCGGCCTGCTCCACGGCGGGGATCACCGTGAAGATGATCACGGGCGACCACCCCGGCACCGCCCTGGCCATCGCCCGGGAGATGGGGATCGTCGGGGACGACGCCAGGGTCGTGACCGGGGCCGAGCTCGAGCAGGTCTCCGACGACGAGCTCGTCGACCTCGTGGCGCAGCACGCCGTGTTCGCCCGCACCAGCCCCGAGCACAAGCTGCGGCTGGTCCAGGCCCTCCAGGCCGGCGGCCACGTGGTCGCGATGACGGGGGACGGCGTCAACGACGCCCCCAGCCTCAAGCGGGCCGACGTCGGGGTCGCGATGGGGGTCAAGGGCACCGAGGCCACCAAGGAGGCCGCCGAGGTGGTGCTCGCCGACGACAACTTCGCGACCATCGAGCGTGCGGTCGAGGAGGGCCGCACGATCTACGACAACCTCCGCAAGTCGATCCTGTTCATCCTGCCGACCAACGGCGCGCAGGCCCTCGTGGTGCTGGCCGCCGTGGTGGCGGGGTTCACCCTGCCCCTGACCCCCACCCAGATCCTCTGGGTCAACATGGTCACCGCCGTGAGCCTGGCCCTGGCCCTGGCCTTCGAACCGTCCGAGCCGGGGATCATGACCCGACCGCCCCGGGACCCCCGGGCACCGATCCTCGGGGCCTTCTCCCTGTGGCGGATCGCCTTCGTCTCGGTGCTCATGGGCGGCGCGACCATCGCGGTCTTCCTCCTGCTGAGGGCCGGGGGCACCGGGCTCGAGGAGGCTCGCACCCTGGCCGTTACCACCCTGGTGCTCAGCGAGATGTTCTACCTGCTCAGCAGCAGGTCGCTGCGGGCCCCGGGCTACGCGCGCCCGACCCTGACGACCAACCCGGTGGTCTGGCTGTCCATCGGCGTGCTCATGCTGCTGCACCTGGCCTTCGTCTACGTCCCGTTCATGCAGACCGTGTTCGGCACCGCACCTCTGAGCGCGCAGTCCTGGCTTCTGCCCCTCGCCGTCGGGCTGGGGATCTTCCTCCTCGTGGAGCTCGAGAAGGCGGTGCTGCGACGGCGAGACCGTCGCTGACCCGGCAGGCGACGGTCGGGCCCTTCGGCCCCCTGTGCCCGACCACGGCCCGTGGTTGCGTGGAGAGGTCGGCGGGCGCACCGCAGGACGGTGCCGCCCCGCTCAGCCACCGGCGGCCACGGCACTCGAGGAGCGATGATGACCACGTCCAGCCAGATCCCCGTCCGCACCCTGATCAGCCCCGGACGGTACGTCCAGGCCCGCGGCGCGATGAGCCGGCTCGGGGAGTTCGTCCGCCCCATCGGCACCACGCCACTGCTCGTCGCCGACGACGTCGTGTGGGGCATGCTCTCCAGCACCATCACCGCCTCCTTCGAGGAGGCCGCGCTCCCCGTCACCCGTGAGGGCTTCGGCACCTACGCGACGGCCGGGGCCGTCGAGCGCATCGCCGAGGCCATCCGCGACGCCGGGGCCGACGTTGTAGTCGCCGTCGGCGGCGGGAGCACGATCGACGCGGTCAAGGCGGCCGGGTTCCTGACCGGCATCCGCTGGGTGTCCGCACCGACGGTCGCCTCGACGGACGCGCCGTGCTCGGCCCTGTCCGTCATCTACACCGAGGACGGCGCCTTCGAGGAGTACCGGTTCTTCCCGCGCAACCCCGACCTGGTGCTGGTCGACACCCAGGTGGTCGCGAACGCCCCGGCACGGTTCCTGGTCGCGGGGGTCGGCGACGCCCTCGCCACATGGATCGAGGCCCGAGCGGTCGCCGCCGCGCACACGACGACGATGGCTGGCGGGCTGCCGCTGACCACGGGGACCGCCCTCGCCGAGCTCTCCTGGCGGATGCTCTGGGAGAACGCCCTGCCGGCCATCGCGGCGGTCGAGCACCACCTGGTGACCCTCGCCGTCGAGAAGGTCGTCGAGGCCAACACGTTGCTGTCCGGGCTCGGCTTCGAGTCCGGGGGCCTGGCCGCGGCCCACGCCATCCACAACGGCCTCACCGCGGTGCCGCAGACCCACGGGCTGACCCACGGCGAGAAGGTCAACATCGGTTCGGTGACCCAGCTCGTCCTCGAGGGCGCACCCCAGGACGAGATCCGCGACCTCGTCGAGTTCACGACCCGGGTCGGGCTGCCCACCACCCTGACCGAGGTCGGCCTCGCGGTCGACGACGTGGAGAGCCTGACCCGCGTGGCCGAGACCGCCACCGCCCCGGGCGAGACCATCCACGCGATGCCCTTCGAGGTGCGCGTGTCCGACCTGGTCGACGCGCTGCGGGCGATCGAGCCCCTCGCGCGCAGCGTGCGGGAGCGGGCAGGCCTTCCGGCGCCGGAGCTGCACGTGGCGCACTGAGGGCAGATCGGCCGGGCTCAGCCCAGGCGGTGCTGCTCGGTCGCGCCGGCCCGCGCGGCGAGCATCTCGTTGTACGCCTCGAGCTCGGCGTCGCCGTCGCGGTCCGCCGCCCGGTCGCGTCGTCGGGCGGTGCGCTCGTCGTCCCGGGTCCAGGAGACGGCCACGGCGATCGCGAGGAAGAGCATGGGCAGCTCGCCGATGCCCCAGGTGATCGCACCACCGATCTGCTGGTCCTCGAGCGCCGGCGGGCCCCAGGGGCGGCCGAGCAGCCCGAACCAGTCGGGGACCAGGAGGGTCTCGCTGCTCACCAGCGCGACCCCGAAGAAGGCGTGGAAGGCCATCGTCGCGAAGAGCAGCAGCAGGCGCAGGGCGTGGCTCGGGCGGGTGGGGCCCGGGTCCACCCCGACCAGGGCGTTGACGAACAGGTACCCCGCGAGGGTGAAGTGGGCGATCATCAGCAGGTGGCCCAAGTACGTGGTCAGGGCCAGGGCGAACAGGTCGGTGTAGTAGAAGACGATCATCGACCCGGCGAAGTTGACCGCTGCGACCACCGGGTGGGCGAAGAACCCGGCCCACCGGGAGTGCACCAGCCCGAGCAGCCACTCGCGGGGGCCACGCGAGCCGTCGGTGCGGGAGGGCAGCGCCCGGGCCGCGAGGGTCACCGGGGCCGCAAGGGCGATGAACACCGGGACGATCATCACCAGCGTCATGTGCTGGATCATGTGCGCGCTGAACAGCACGTGCCCGTAGACCGCCGCACCCCCGGACGTCGTCCAGGCGAGGGTCACGACGCCGACCACCAGGCTCACGGTCCGCAGCACCGGCCACCGGTCGCCGCGGGCATGCAGCCGGTGCACCCAGCGCAGGTAGACCACGAGGGCCGCGAGGCAGCCGAGGGCCGGGATGAGGTCCCAGCGGAAGCTGGTGAGCCACAGCTCGGGGGTCGGGGCCGGCGGCAGGGCGTGGCCGGTGACGATCTCGGCCGGGGTCGGGTCGGTGGGCGGCTCCTGCGGGATGGGCGGGGCCGAGGACCCCAGGGCCGCGGCCACCCCCGAGACGGCGCCCATCACGGCCAGCTCGACGGCGACGAGCCGCCAGAACACCCCGGGCACCCGCGCCGAGGCCTGTCGCGCTCCCGCCGGGCCGGGGGCGGCCTCGTGGGGCCGCCGGACCACCAGGCGGCGGTGGGCCCACCCGGGGCCACCGAGCACCGCGAAGAGGACCACCTTGGCGACCAGCAGCAGACCGTACCGCGAGGTCACGCCGTCGAGCCCGCCGAGGCGGATGGCGCCGTTGACCGCCCCCGAGACCGCGACCGCGACGAAGCACCACGCCGCGATCGAGGAGTAGCGGGCGACCGTGGGCGCGAGGTCCCGCCCGAGCCTGCGCGCGACCACGGCCAGAGCCCCGAGCCCCCCGATCCAGACGGCGGCCCCTGCGAGGTGCAGGAAGAGCGAGGAGATGGCGAGCTCGTGGTTGGTGCTGCCCACGGTGTGCCCGGTCGCGGCCTGCATCGCGAGGGCCGCCGAGACGACGAGGGCCGAGCCCAGGGCCCCGACCGGCGTCGTGACCAGCAGGGCGAGCGCGCAGCTGATCGCGGCGATCATCGTGATGCCGAGCAGGGTGCGTCCGAGCGACACCTGCGTCACGAAGAGGCCGAGCTCGGAGCCGAAGGTCGGGGTGCTCAACGGCGTGCCCGAGACGCTGCCGTAGGTCAGCACCAGGTGCATGAGGCTCAGCACGGCCCACGCCCCGGCCGCGACCGAGGCGACGAGCATCGTCGAGGGCCAGGCGCGCCCGTCGGCCCCCGACCGCCCTCCGCCGCGGGGCAGCACGAAGGCCGCGAGCACCAGGGCACCGAGGGCCACCGAGGCCGTCAGCTCGACCAGGACGGTCACGACCGGCAGGCCCCACCGCACCACGGCCCCGGGGTCCAGCAGGGCGCTCGGCAGGGCGGCGCCCGAGAAGGCAGCGGCTGCGACGACCGCGAGCAGGGCGGCGACCACCCCGCCGACGAGGCCGAGGAGGGTCAGCCGCGTGGGCAAGGGCACCTGCTCCCCGCGCCCCGGGGCCGGGGTGGCAGGGGTCGAGGAGGTCGCAGGCGTGGGCACCCTGCCAGCCTAAGCCGCGTCGATCCCCCGTCAGGTGCCGGGAGTAAGGTGCGCTGGTGAGCCAGCCGACCGCCCCGGGCGCCGCTGTGACCGGGACCACCCCGGCCGTGACCAGCGGGTTCGTCCCGCCCACCCACCGGCAGATCCTCACCATCCTCGGCGGGCTGATGATGGGCATGTTCCTCGCGGCCCTCGACCAGACCATCGTCGCGACGGCCATCCGCACCATCGGGGACGACCTCGACGGTCTGTCCCTGCAGGCGTGGGTCACCACCGCCTACCTCATGACCTCGACCGTCTCGACCCCGCTCTACGGCAAGCTCTCGGACATCTTCGGGCGCAAGCCCCTCTACCTCGTCGCGATCGGCCTGTTCCTGGTCGGCTCTCTCCTGTGCGGGACCGCGGGGTCGATGTACGAGCTCGCGATCTACCGCGCGGTGCAGGGCCTCGGCGGAGGCGGGCTGATGTCCTTGGCCATCACGATCCTCGGGGACCTGCTCAGCCCCCGGGACCGCGCCCGCTACCAGGCGTACTTCCTCGCGGTCTTCGGCACCTCCTCGGTGCTGGGTCCGGTGATCGGCGGGGCCCTCGCGGGGACGGACACGCTGCTCGGCATCACCGGATGGCGCTGGATCTTCCTGGTCAACGTGCCCTTCGGCATCCTCGGCGCCCTGGTCATCACCCGGGTGCTGCGCCTGCCGCCGATCCCCCGCCGCACGCACCGCATCGACTGGCCCGGCGCCCTGGCCCTGGTGCTGACCCTGGTGCCTCTGCTGCTCGTGGCCGAGCAGGGCCGCGAGTGGGGCTGGGCCTCCCCCGTCGCGCTGACCTGCTACGGGCTGTCCGTCGTCGGACTGGGGCTCTTCCTGGCGGCTGAGCGCCGCGCGGGGGACGACGCCCTGCTGCCGCTGCGCCTCTTCGGCAACCGGACCTTCTCCTCGAGCGCCGTGATCAACACGATCATCGGCATGGGCATGTTCGGAGGCTTCGCGACCCTGCCCCTGTACTTCCAGATCGCGAAGGGCATGACGCCCACGGCCGCAGGGCTGGCCCTGATCCCGCTGACCGGCGGGATCATGCTCGCCTCGGTGGTCGCGGGGCAGACCACCTCCCGCACCGGCCGCTACAAGCTCTTCCCCGTGACCGGCACCTTCCTGCTCACCGTCGGCGCCCTGCTGCTCTCCCAGCTGCACGCGACCTCGACCATGGGGGACGTGAGCTGGCGCACGGTGATCTTCGGGCTCGGGCTCGGGTTCTGCTTCCAGCCCCTGGTGCTCGCCGTCCAGAACGCCGTCCCCGCGCGGGACATGGGCGTCGCGACGGCCTCCTCGCTGTTCTTCCGGCAGATGGGCGGGACCCTCGGCACCGCCGTCTTCCTCTCGATCCTGTTCTCGACCGTGGGCCAGCGGATCCGCGACGGGGTGACCGAGGCCCTCGGCACCGCGCCGTTCCAGGCAGCGCTGGAGGACCCGGCCGTGCTCGAGGACCCGGCCAACGCCCCCGTGCTGCAGATGCTCGACGGCGGCCCGCTCCCCTCCCTGGACGACTCCTCCTTCATCGGCGCCCTCGACCCGCGGCTCGCCGCCCCCTTCACCGAGGGGTTCGCCCAGAGCACCTCGACCGTGCTGCTCGTGGCGGGGGCCGTGCTCTTCATCGCCTTCCTGCTGTCCTTCGCCCTGCCCGAGGTCCCGCTGCGCCAGGTCTCGGGGATCCAGAGCCGCATGGAGGACGAGGACGCCGCCGCCAGCTCGGCTGCCCAGGCCGTGGCCGCCGCCGAGCAAGGGGTGGGCCCCGACGCCGCGCGGGCCCAGGCCGAGGACTG
>NZ_JALPKN010000370.1 GCF_023630195.1 Actinotalea sp. C106
ACGATGAGTATCTCGGTCCCCATTATCCGGCAGACCCCCGGCGACGGCGCGGCCCGCGCCGCGGCGCGCAAGCGCGGGACGGGCGGCGGCGGGATCAACCGCCGGCCCGGCTGGGTGTCCTACACCGTGCTCGGCGCCGTCCTGGCCATCTCGGTCTACCCGATGTACTACGCGTTCCTGCTGGCGTCATCGGACTCGGACACCATCGCGCAGAACCCCGTCCCGTCCCTGATCCCCGGGCCCAACCTGGTGGACAACATCACCAGGGTGATCACCTCGGACATCAAGTTCTGGGAGGCCGTCGGGAACAGCCTCATCATCGCCACGCTGACCTCGGTGTCCGTGGTGTTCTTCGCGACCCTGGCCGGCTTCGCGTTCGCCAAGCTCAGCTTCCGGGGGCGCCGTGGGCTGCTGGTCTTCATCATCGCGACCATGGCTGTCCCGCCGCAGCTGGGCGTGGTGCCCCTGTTCATCGTGATGTCACGCCTCGACCTGGTCGGCACGGTCACCGCGGTGATCATCCCCGGCATGGTCACGGCCTTCGGGGTGTTCTGGATGACCCAGTACCTCGAGAGCGCCCTGCCCTACGAGCTCATCGAGGCGGCCCGCGTGGACGGCTGCTCGATGCTGCGCACCTTCTGGCACATCGCGATGCCCGCCGCACGACCGGCCGCAGCGATGCTGGCGCTGTTCACCTTCGTCGCGTCCTGGACCAACTTCTTCTGGCCCTTCATCGTGCTGGGCTCGGAGAACCCGACCCTCCCGGTCGCGCTGCAGCTGCTGCAGGCCTCCTACTTCAAGGACTACGCGCTGATCATGGCCGGGGTCGTGGCGGCGACGGTCCCGCTCGTGCTGCTCTTCGCCGTCGCGGGCAAGCAGCTCGTCTCGGGGATCATGCAGGGAGCGGTCAAGGGATGACGCCCCAGCTCGCCGTGGCCGACGCCTCGGCTCTCACCTTCCCGCCCGGCTTCGTGTGGGGGGCCGCCACCGCCTCCTTCCAGATCGAGGGCGCCGTCCACGACCACGGCCGCACACCGTCGATCTGGGACACCTTCTGCCGCGAGCCCGGGGCCGTGGTCAACAAGGACGACGGAGACGTGGCGTGCGACCACGTCCACCGGTACCGCGAGGACGTCGCCCTCATGGCCGACCTCAACCTGGACGCGTACCGCTTCTCGATCGCCTGGCCCCGGGTCCGGCCCGACGGTGGGGCCGCCAACCCCGCGGGGCTCGACTTCTACTCGCGCCTGGTGGACAGCCTGCTTGAGCGCGGGATCACCCCGTGGCCGACCCTCTACCACTGGGACCTCCCCCAGGCCCTCGAGGACCGCGGCGGCTGGGCCTCCCGGGACACCGCGGCCCGGTTCGCCGAGTACGCGGTGAGCGTGCAGGAGGCGCTCGGCGACCGGATCGGCACCTGGACGACCTTCAACGAGCCCTGGTGCTCGGCCTTCCTCGGCTACGCCGGGGGCCAGCACGCCCCCGGGCGCCAGGAGCCCGCCGCCGCGGTCGCCGCGGTGCATCACCTGCTCCTGGCCCACGGCCTCGCGAGCGAGGCGCTGCGGGCAGGCGACCCGGCCGCACAGGTGGGCATCACGCTCAACTTCACCGTCGCCGATCCCGCCGACCCGGGGCGACCCGAGGACGTCGACGCGGCCCGCCGGATCGACGCCGTGCACAACCGGGTGTTCCTCGACCCGGTGCTGCACGGGCGGTACCACCCAGACACCGTGGCCGCCTTCGCCTCTCGGGGTCTCGAGCTCCCCGTGCAGGACGGCGACCTCGAGACCATCGGTACGGGCGTCGACTTCATCGGCGTGAACTACTACCACGGTGACGCCTTCAGCACCCTCGCCCCCGAGCACCCCTTCCAGGGGGCCGACGTCGAGCGCCCGACCTCCTCCCCCATGGTCGGGGCCGAGGACGTGCACGCGGTGCCCCGGGGCCTGCCCCGCACGGCCATGGACTGGGAGGTCCAGCCCGACGGCCTGCGGAGGCTCCTCGAGCGGCTGCACACCGAGTACACCGGCCCGGCCGGGGTCGTCCTGTACATCACCGAGAACGGCGCGGCCTTCGACGACGAGGTCGCGGCCGACGGCTCGATCGAGGACCTCGAGCGCACCCGCTACGTCGAGGACCACGTCCGGGCCGTGCACGCCGCGATCCAGGCCGGGGCGGACGTGCGCGGCTACTTCGCCTGGTCCCTGCTCGACAACTTCGAGTGGGCCTACGGCTACGCCAAGCGCTTCGGCATCGTGCGAGTCGACTTCGACACCCTCGAGCGGACCCCCAAGCTGAGCGCTCTGCGCTACGCCGAGATCGCGCGCACGGGGAGGGTAGCGAACGGGGGTAGCGTTCCCGGGTGACCGAGATCAGCCCGCCCCGGCAGGAGGTGACGCTCGGCGCAGCCTCGGCCGGGAGGCGGGTCGCCCCGACCATCCGCCAGGTCGCCGCCCTCGCCGGCGTGTCCCGGGCGACGGCCTCGCGCGCGATCAACGGCGGGCACCTGGTCAGCCCCCAGGCCCCCGCCGCGGTCGAGGCCGCGGTCGCCGGGCTGGGCTTCACGCCCAACCCCCTTGCGCGCCGCCTCGCGACGCGGC
>NZ_JALPKN010000371.1 GCF_023630195.1 Actinotalea sp. C106
CTCGACGGTGGCCGGGTCGGGCCAGCGGGACGCCTCGGTCAGGACCAGCTGGACCACGTCCCGGGCCGTGCCGAGCCGGCTCCGGGCCAGGGTGGCGCCGTGCTCAGGCCCGTCGCTCGCGACTCGGGCCAGCTCGTCGAGGGTCGACGCCCCGGTGGTGTCGGCCGCCATCACGCTCTCCCATGCCGCGTCGAGCGCTGCGCCCTCGACGTCCAGGGCGTGCAGCCCCAGGTGCGTCACCCCCCGCTCGGTCAGGCGGAAGACACCGCTCAGCGTCTCGAGCAGCTCGACCGCACGCGGCTGGCAGGCGGCGTCGCTCGCCAGGAGGGTCGGCGTCGAGAGCGTGTACACCATGTGTCCTCCGCGGTCGCGCGTGTCACCGATCCGGCATGCAGCATCGCGTGCGTCCGGCACCAGCCTGGTCCCAGCAGTCAACCAGAGGCTGGGCCACCCCGCCCTCCCGGGTGATCAGCCAAGGCCGGCTGAGGTCACCGTCGCGCCGTCGGGCACCTGGGCGCCTGACCCCTGGTCGGCGAGCTCCGCCCTACCGACCACGACCACGCCTCGTCCGAAGGTCCAGTCGCCGCGCACCGTGAGGGCCTGCGCCTCGGCGAGGGAGGGAGTGCTCGGCACCCGGGAGTCGAAGGCCGTGATCGTCTTGTAGTGCTTCGGGTCCAGGTCGACCAGCGGAGCGTCCACGGTGGCGACGAGACGATGCTCCTCGGTGCTGCGGTAGACGTCCGAGCGCAGGACGAGCAGGTCGTTGGTCGTCTTGACCGGGAGGAACCTGGACCTGTCGACCTCGAGGACCGCCGCGCCGTCGAACACCTCGATCGCCGCTCCCATCGCGGACTCGATCTGCACGACCGGCGTCGACGAGGGATCGCTGGGGTCCACGGTCTTGTCGTTGCGGATGAGAGGGAGGTCGAGCACTCCTCCGGTCCGGTCGAGCTCAGCAGCCAGGGCACGGAGGTCGAGCCACAGGTTGTTGGTGTTGAAGAACGGATGGGTCTCGATGTCCGCGGCGGCCTCGGCGTCCTCGGGGAGCGTCTGCGCGGTCTCCCTCAGGATGATCCGGCCGTCGGACCGACGCACCACGAGGTGACCACCCTTGCGGTCGGCCGGGGTGCGGCGCGCGACCTCGGAGGCGAAGGGCGCCCCGGAGGCGGCGAACCACCCGGCGATGCGCGCGTCCGGGGCCGCACCCAGGTTGTCGGAGTTGGAGACCGAGGCGTAGCGGAAACCTGCGTCCAGCAGCCGACGCAGGATCCCCGAGGCGTAGAGCGCCGCGTACAGGTCGCCGTGGCCCGGCGGGCACCACTCGAGGCTCGGGTCCGCCGGCCACTCGACCGGGGTGAGGTCCTCGGTGCGCAGCTTGGGCTCACGGTTCTGCAGGAAGTCCAGCGGGAGGTCGTCGACCGGCAGCTCCGGGTACCGCTCCAACGCCGCGAGGGTGTCCTGCTGGGTACGGAAGCTGTTCATGAGCACCAGCGGCAGGCGGGCCCCGGTGGCAGCGCGGGCCGCGAGGACCTGCTGGGCGATGACGTCGAGGAAGGTGTGGTCGTCGCGGACCCGCAGCAGGGACTTGGCCCGGTCCATGCCCATCGAGGTGCCCAGGCCGCCGTTGAGCTTGATCACGGCGGTCGCGGCCAGGGCCTCGCGGCCCGCCTGCTCGTCGACCTCGAGCGTCGAGAGCTCGGGGACGTCACGCAACGGAGCGACGTCGGACTCGGGTACCGCCCCGGTCTCACCGGACTCGAGGAGCTCGTAGAACCGCGAGAAGACGTCGATCGCTGTCGGTGCGACCCCCGCCTCGGTCATCTTGTTCCGGGCCTGGGTCAGTCCGTCAGCAGTCATGACCCGAGCGTAGGGGCGACGCCCGGGGGTTGCCAGGGCAGGACCTCGCACCGTCGCGCCCTGGTCGCCCCGCTGCTGTACGCCCTGGACCCGTTCCAGCACCGGTGGCGCCGACGAGACGTGGGAGGCCACGCCCCGCTCGATCACGGCGGCGTTCTACCCGTCGGTGGTCGAGCACGGCGGGGCCCACCACCGTCGTCGTCGTGGTCGGGTTCACCCGCGTCGCCCTGGGTGTGCACTGCCTGACCGATGTGATCGGGCGGCAGGCGCTGCTGCACCAGCCCCTCGAGCCGAGCGGGCCGGGAAGCACGGTCGTACGCTCCGAGGGTGACTCACGAGACGTCGTCGTCCGCAGCAGCACCGGCACTGCCCAGCAGGGCCGCGGGCGCCGTGGCCGGAGTCATGGCCACGGCGGTCGCCCTCGGCGTCGCCGAGCTCGTCGCCGGGCTGCTGGACGACTCGCGATCCTTGGTTCTCGCCGTGGGCGACGCGGTCATCGACACGGTGCCCGGCTGGTTGGAGAGGGCAGCGATCGCGACGCTGGGCACCGCCGACAAGCCGGTGCTCGTCGGCGGGATCCTCGTCGTCTCGGTGCTCGTCGGCGCGGGCCTCGGGGTCCTCGGACGACGGCGCCCGCTGCTCGCTGCGGTCGGCCTCACAGCGTTCGCAGGCCTCGGTGTCCTCGCCTCCTCGGCCGACGCGCGCACCGCGACCTGGGCGGCTGCGGTCGTCGGGGCGGCCGG
>NZ_JALPKN010000372.1 GCF_023630195.1 Actinotalea sp. C106
GGCGGTGCGGTCGCGGCCGGGGTGCCGTGGCGACGAGGGCCCCCCGGACGGCTCGGGCTCGGCCTCGCCTGAGCCCCGCCCCCTCGCTCGACCGAGCGCCCTCGCTCGACCGGGCCAGGGTGCCCTGACGTCCTGACCCGGACGGCTTGCGCCGTCCTCCCTATCCCGGAGGCACCATGTCCACCCAGTCCAAGCAGCAGCGCCGCGAGGATGCCCGCGCCCAGGCCGTGCGCCGGCGCCAGGAGCAGGAGCGCGCCGCGAGCCGGCAGCGCGTCCTGCTCATCTCCCTCGTCCTGGTCGGCCTCGTCGTCATCGGCGGCGTGGTCGTCTGGATCCTCAGCAACCAGCCCGACCCCGCTCCCGACTTCAGCGATGTCGAGGACCCGCTGGGCTCGGTCAGCGTCCCGGCCAACACCACCGCCGAGGGCGGGGTCCTCGTGGGGGCCGACGGCGTGGCCGGCAGCACCGAGGGGTCCGCGGAGGACGCCGTCACGGTGACCGTCTACTCCGACTTCCTCTGCCCGGTCTGCGCGGACTTCGAGCAGACCAACGGTCCGGTGCTCGAGGAGCTCCGCGCCACCGGCGACGTGGTCGTCGACTACCGTCCGGTCTCGATCCTGGACCGCGCCGCAGCCGGGTCGCAGTACGCGACCCGCTCGGCCACCGCGGTCGCCCTCGTGGCTGACCAGGACCCCGAGGCCTTCGTCGCCTTCCACGACGTGCTCTTCGCCAACCAGCCCACCGAGGGCGGCACGGGCCTGTCCGACGAGGAGATGGCCGACCTGGCCCGCGGGGCCGGGGTCGACGACGCCGTCGCGGACCAGATCGCCGACGGCTCGTACTTCTCCTGGGGGGAGGACTCCTACGCCTCGTGGGTCGCGGCCGCGACCGAGCAGGCCACGCGGGAGTTCGAGCAGTTCGGCACCCCGACCGTGCTCGTCGACGGCGAGAACCTGAGCGACCTCGGGGTCGACTGGCGTGTCCCCGGGGCTCTCGAGCTCACGGTCGAGGAGGCCCGCGGCTGAGCCGCGGGCCCGGTCGACAGGTACCCCGATGAGTCTCGACGCCCCCGCGCGGGAGGGCCTGGTCGCCCGCGCCTTCCGGATCCGGCACGACAACCGGTTCATCTTCACCACGATGCTGCTCTCGGCCTGCATCAGCCTCGTCGCGTCCTTCGTGCTCTCGGTCGACGCGCTCCTGCTCGCCGAGAACCCGGACCGCGTGCTCTCCTGCGACGTCAGCGCGGTGCTCTCGTGCGGGGCCGTGGCGCAGTCCTGGCAGGCATCGCTGTTCGGCTTCCCGAACGCCTTCCTGGGGCTGGTCGCCGAGCCCGTGGTCATCACCATCGCGGTGGCCTCGCTGGGCGGCGTGACGTTCCCGCGCTGGTTCATGGCCTCGGCGCAGCTCGTCTACACCCTGGGCCTGATCTTCGCGTACTGGCTGTTCGCGCAGTCGATGTTCGAAATCGGTTCGCTGTGCCCGTGGTGCCTGCTCGTCACGGTCTCCACGACCCTGGTGTTCACGACCCTCACCCACGTGAACGTCCGGGACGACAACCTCTACCTGCCGCGTCCCGTCCAGGAGCGGGCGCGGTGGGCCATCGACCACGAGGTCGACGTCGTCGTGGTGTGGCTGTGGCTGGTCTTCCTGGCCGCGGTCATCGGGCTGCGCTACGGACCCGCGCTGCTCGGTTGAGCGAGAGGGCTCCCCGGCCGGTCCCGGCGGGGGAGCCCTCTGGCAGACTTGTCGCCGCGCCCGGGCCACCGGGCGGGCCGCCTTAGCTCAGTGGTAGAGCACCCGCCTTGTAAGCGGACGGTCGTCGGTTCGAATCCGACAGGCGGCTCCGTGGGGCGACGACGCTCCGGGAGAGCCGGGGCGCACGCCCGAGGGTCTCAGGGGCCGTCAGGCCCGACCGGCCCCAGGGTGGGCTGCTTGGGCACGCGCCGGTCGCCCGAGGAGCGGCCGCGCAGCCGACGGGTGGCCCAGGGGTAGGCGTGGGTGCGGAACCAGTCCACGTCCTCGCGCACCTGTGCTGATCGGGGCACCGGCGGCAGCGGCGTCAGGGGGTCGTCCCACCGCGCGTCGTCGGGCGCGAGCCCCAGAGCGACCAGGGCGCCCTGAGCGACCCTGCGGTGCCCCTCGGTCGTCAGGTGGATCCGGTCGGGGGCCCACATCCGCCAGTCCCGCAGCGAGCGCATCCCCCACACGTCGAGCACGTGCGCACCGTGCCGCCGCGCGATGGTCCACACATGGGAGTTGAGGACGGCGACCCGGCCGCGGGTGCGTCGGATGACCGGGCTGTCCTTGGCGTCCATCCCGGTCGCGAGCAGCACGTCCGAGCCGGCGGCCCGCAGCCGCACCACGGCGTCCTCGAGGGCCGCGGCGAGGGTGTCGGGGTCGGCCGCGGGCCGCAGCATGTCGTTGCCCCCGCCGACCAGGCTCACCAGGTCCGGACCCAGCTCGAGGGCTGCGGGGACCTGCTGCTCGAGGATCGGCGTGAGCAGGCGGCCGCGGACGGCGAGGTTGGCGTACAGCACCGGCTCGGTGCCGCGCTCGGCCAGGTGCGCGGCGAGCAGGTCGGCCCAGCCCCGGCAGCG
>NZ_JALPKN010000373.1 GCF_023630195.1 Actinotalea sp. C106
TCCGACTTGGGGACGGCAGGCTGCGCGACCGCCGGCTCGTGGTGCGTCGACGTGGGCGCGGCACGGCGGCCCGCGAGCGCCGCTCCGAGGTCCTCCTGCCGGCGAGGCGCCACGCGACTGTGTCTGCCTCGACGGGGCAGGCTCAGGGGGCGCCCTCGGGGTCGTCGACGACGGGCACGGCCTTCCGCGAGGGGCGACGAGCCGGATGAGCAGCACCGACAAGGCTCCCGCCCGGATCGCTGCGCTGTGGGTGCCGGACTGGCCCGTCCTGGCCGCGATGCTCGTCGCGGAGGTCCCGGTCCACCGACCCGCTGCGGTGCACGACGGTCGCCGGGTCACCGCCGTCTCGGCCCTCGCACGGGCCGAGGGCGTGCGCCGAGGGATGCGACGACGCCAGGCGCAGGAGTGCTGCCCCGAGCTCACCCTGCTCGACCACGACCCCGGGCGGGACGTCCGCCTCTTCGAGCCCGTGGCGGCCGCCGCGGAGACCGTGGTCGCCGGGGTCGAGGTGGCTCGTCCCGGGCTGCTGCTGCTCCCCGCAGCCGGGGCGAGCCGCTTCCATGGCTCCGAGCAGCACCTGGCCGCGGAGCTCGTCGGCGCGGTCGCGTCCAGGACCGGTCACGAGGCCCAGGTCGGCATCGCCGACGGCACGGGTGCCGCGGTGCTCGCCGCCCGCGCCGGCCTGGTGGTGCCGCCCGGGCGGGCTCGTCCTTTCCTCGCCCCGCTGGGGGTCGCCGAGCTCGTGCACGTCGCGACCCAGGGGCCGCTCCTGACCGAGGTGACCGAGCTCGTCGACCTGCTGCGGCGGCTCGGGCTGCGCACCCTGGGCGACCTCGCGCGGCTGCCGCGCAGCGACGTGCTGAGCCGCTTCGGGAGCAGCGGTGAGTGGGCGCACCTCGTGGCCTCGGGGAAGGACGACCGTCCGACGGCGCTGCGTCGGCTCGAGCCTGACGTCGCGGTCGAGGAGGAGCTCGACCCGCCGGTCGAGCGGGTCGAGGGGACGGCCTTCGTCGCCCGTCGGCTCGCCGAGCAGCTGCACGCCCTGCTCGTGTCCCGCAGTGCGGGCTGCGGCCGGCTGCAGATCACGGCCCGGACCGAGGACGGGCAGGAGCTGGTGCGGGTCTGGCGCACGGACACGGCCCTGGGTGGGCTCTCGGCCGCGCGGATGACCGACCGGGTGCGCTGGCAGCTCGAGGGGTGGCTCACCCATGGCCCCCGCCCCGCAGGCCGAGGGCATGACCACGGCACCGCCGGAGCCGAGGACCCTGCCCCGGCCTCGCTGGTCCGCCTGGGGCTGCGGGCCGAGGAGGTCCTCGCGGTCGGTGCCGAGCAGGGGCGGCTGTGGGGGGAGGCGAGCGGTAGCGACCTGCGCGCGCACCGGGCCCTGCACCGGGTCCAGGGTCTGCTGGGAGCCGACGCCGTGCTCAGCCCTGCGGTGCAGGGCGGGCGGGACCTGCGTGACCAGGTGCACCTCGTGCCCTGGGGGGAGGAGGTCCGCGCGAGCCGTCCCGTGGCCGCCCCGTGGCCCGGACGGCTCCCCGAGCCGGCCCCTGCCACGGTCCTCCTCGAGCCTCAGACGGTGCAGCTGTGCGGTGGCGACGGGCGGCGCGTCCAGGTCGACGCCCGGCTCCAGATCAGCGCCGAACCCGCCACGGTGCGGTGGCCCGGCTCGGCCGGGGAGCCCGGGCGTGAGGGCCGGGTCACCGGGTGGGCGGGGCCCTGGCCCGTGGTCCAGCGCTGGTGGGGGCCGACGCCCTCGCGCCAGGTCTACCTGCAGGTCACCACCGAGGACGGCCAGGCCGTGCTGCTGGCTTTGCGGGACGGCGTCTGGTCGGTCGAAGCCCACTATGACTGAGCGCGCCCGCAGCGTGGAGCCCGCCTACGCCGAGCTCCACGCCCACTCGGCCTTCAGCTTCCTCGACGGCGCGAGCCAGCCCGAGGAGCTCGTCGCCGAGGCCGCCCGGCTGGGTCTCTCAGCCCTCGCGCTGACCGACCACGACGGTCTGTACGGCGTCGTGCGGTTCGCCCAGGCGGCCCGCAGCGTGGGCCTGCCCACGGTCTTCGGCGCCGAGCTGCACCTGCCCGGGCCGGACGGGGTGCTCGACCCGCCGACCGGCGTCCCCGACCCTCGCGCGACCCACCTGCTGGTCCTGGCCCGCGGTCCCCAGGGGTACCGGGCACTGTCCCGGGCCGTGGCCGAGGCGCACCTCGTGACCGGCAGCAAGGGGGCCGCGGACTACCGCCTGGACCAGCTCGGCGCGGCCGCCCAGGAGCAGTGGCTCGTGCTGACGGGGTGCCGCAAGGGCGCGGTGCGTCACGCCCTCGAGGGAGGTGGGGGAGAGCTCGACCTCGCCGCGGCCCGTGCCGAGCTCGACCGGCTGACTGCCGTCTTTGGGGCCGAGAACGTCGCGGTCGAGGTCACCGACACGGGGGACCCGCGCGACTCCGAGCGGTGCGACGCCCTCGCCGAGCTCGCTCGGACCGCTGGCCTGCCCCTCGTGGCGACCGGCAACGTGCACTACGCCCGCCCGGCTGACGCGGACCTGGCCGCGGCCCTCGCGGCGGTGCGAGCACGGTC
>NZ_JALPKN010000374.1 GCF_023630195.1 Actinotalea sp. C106
GATGCGCAGCGCGTGCCCACCCGGCGGCGTGGGCACGGGGCCCGGCCTGGGACGAGGAGCGGCGCTGGACATGCCGACACTGTAACGACCGCCACTGCGCCGTCCCCACCGCGCGCACCTCCCGGGTGGGGCCGGGGGCGGGGCGTCTGGCAGGCTCGTGGTCGTGCCCACCTCCTCGTCCTCCCCGGGTTCCGACCTGCTCGCGCTGCAGCGTCGCGCCCTGCAGGTCCTCGCCGACCTGGCCCCCGCAGCCCTCGAGCTCGGCGAGGTCTTCGCGGCGGCGGGGCACGAGCTCGCCCTCGTCGGCGGGCCCGTGCGCGACGCCTTCCTCGGCCGGGTCAGCGCCGATCTCGACTTCGCGACCTCGGCCTCCCCGGACCAGACCGAGCGGCTTCTCGCGCGCTGGGGCGACGCCCACTGGGACATCGGCAAGGCCTTCGGCACCATCGGCGCCCGCCGGCACGCCCGCCCGGCCGGTCCCGGCGCGGAGGCGAGGCCCGACGTCGTCGTCGAGGTCACCACCTACCGCACCGACGCCTACGAGTCCGGCTCGCGCAAGCCCGACGTCGTCTTCGGCGACACCCTCGAGGGCGACCTCTCGCGGCGGGACTTCACCGTCAACGCCATGGCCGTGCGGCTGCCCTCGCTGACCTTCGTCGACCCCTTCGACGGGCTGGCCGATCTCGCAGCCCGCCGCCTGCGCACCCCCGTCACGGCTGAGCAGTCCTTCGACGACGACCCGCTGCGGATGATGCGGGCCGCCAGGTTCGCCGCCCAGCTCGGGTTCGACCTGACGCCGGACGTGCGCGCCGCCGTCGAGGCCATGGCCGGGCGGATCGAGATCGTCTCGGCCGAGCGGGTCCGTGACGAGCTGGTCAAGCTGATGCTCGCGACCGACCCGCGCCCCGGGCTCGAGGTGCTGGTCGAGACCGGCCTCGCCGAGCACGTGCTGCCCGAGCTGCCGGCCCTGCGGCTCGAGATCGACGAGCACCACCGGCACAAGGACGTCTACCAGCACTCGCTGACCGTCCTGGCCCAGGCCATCGACCTCGAGACCGGGACCCACGAGCAGCCCACCGGCCCCGTGCCCGGCCCCGACCTGGTGCTGCGCCTCGCGGCCCTGCTGCACGACATCGGCAAGCCCCCGACCCGCCGCTTCGAGCCCGGCGGCGGCGTGAGCTTCCACCACCACGAGGTGGTCGGCGCCAAGATGGCCGCCCGCCGGCTCAAGGCCCTGCGCTTCGACAAGGAGACCGTCCAGGCCGTCGCCCGGCTCACCGAGCTGCACCTGCGCTTCCACGGCTACGGGGACGGCGCCTGGACCGACTCGGCCGTCCGTCGCTACGTCACCGACGCCGGTCCCCACCTCGAGCGCCTGCACCGGCTGACCCGCTCGGACTGCACCACCCGCAACCGGCGCAAGGCTGACCGCCTCTCCTTCGCCTACGACGACCTCGAGCACCGCATCGCCGAGCTCCGCGAGAAGGAGTCCCTGGCCGCGATCCGCCCCGACCTCGACGGCCAGCAGATCATGGAAATCCTCGGCATCAGCCCCGGCCCGCAGGTCGGCCAGGCGTACAAGCACCTGCTCGAGCTGCGCATGGAGCTCGGGCCGCGGACCCCCGAGGAGGCCGAGGCCGACCTGCGTGCCTGGTGGGCGGCGCAGCAGAGCTGAGGCTCAGCGCGGGCGGGCGCCGTCGTCGGGCTCGGGCACGAACGTCCCCGCGGCCGCCCCCGCACGGACCGTACCCACGCGGTAGCCCACCGCCGCGAGCACGTAGGCCACGGCGATGCCCGCGAAGACCCCGCGCGACCATCCGGTGTCCGGCAGAGCGACCGCGGCCAGGGCGGCGGCCGCGACGAAGGCCGCGTTGTAGAGCATGTCGTACAGGGAGAAGGCTCGGCCCCGGTAGTCGTCGTGGGTGTCGCGCTGGACGATCGTGTCCACCGCGATCTTGGCCCCCTGCACCGCGAGGCCCAGCAGCACCGCGCTCGCGGCGACCACGCCGAAGGTCGGGGTGGTGGTCAGCACCACCTGGCTCACCGCCCCCAGGCCCAGGCACACGAGGATCCAGGTGGCCGGGGTCATCCGCTCGTGGGCCAGCGGGGTCAGCAGGATCGCGAGGCCGTTGCCGGCGAAGGAGATCCCGGTGAGCAGCCCGAACGTCGCCAGGCCAGCGTCGGCGTCGGCCGGGTCCGCGAGCAGGTTGCGGGAGATGAGGATCAGCGCGATGAAGTTCGCGCCGTAGAGGAAGCGGTGCACGGCCATGACCCCGAGGCCCAGCCCGGGGGTGCGGCGCCGGACGAGGTAGCGGGCGCCGTCGACCAGGTCGGTGACGGTGGCGCGCAGCTCGTTCGCCAGCGGTGCGGCGCGACCGACGGGTCCGAGCTGGTCCCGGCCCAGGCGCAGCGCGAGGGCCGAGGCCCCGGCGAAGAGCAGCGCCGCGGCGACCAGGACCACGCCGTCCTCGCCGCGCCCGGCGGGGATCAGCCAGCCGATGAGCAGGCCCAGCCCCGCGCCGACCACCGCCGAGACGGCCCCGAGGGGCGGCGTCAGCGCGTTGGGGATGAGCAGC
>NZ_JALPKN010000375.1 GCF_023630195.1 Actinotalea sp. C106
CCGCTGCAGGACGTGGATCGGGGTGAAGACCCGCAGGTCCCAGATCGCCTGGAGCAGGCCGTGACCGAGGCGGCGGCGGCCGCGCCGGCCGCCGTCGAGAAGGCTGCGCGGACCCAGCAGGCCCGCATCGCAGGGATCGCCGGGGAGCTCGCCCGGGGACTCGAGACCGGTGCACCCTGCGCGGTGTGCGGCAGCACCGAGCACCCCGCCCCCGCCCCCCTCGATCCCGAGCACGTCACCCCCGAGGCCGTCGAGGTCGCCGAAGCCGGTCGCCTCGCCGCCCAGCAGGACCTCGAGGCGGCCTCGACCGCACGGTCCCAGGCGCGCGAGCAGCTCGGTGCCCGCACCGCTGCGGCCGAGGGCCTCGACGTCGAGCAGGCGCAGGCCGCCCTCGACGCCGTCCGGTCCGAGGTCGCGACCGCCCAGGCAGCGACCGACAGGACCGTCCTCCTCGAGCGCCAGCTCCAGGAGCACGACGGTGAGACGCGACGGCTCGAGGCCCACGTCCACGAGCTCGGCACCCAGATCGCGACCCACGCCGCCGAGGTCGCCAGCCTCACCAGCCAGATCACGGCCGACGAGACCGAGGTGCACGCAGCCCGCGAGGGCGCCCCCACCGTGCGCGACCGGGTCTCCGCCCTCGACGGCCGCATCCGCACCGTCACGGCATGGATCGACGCCCTCGGCGAGGTCGAGGACCGGCTCACCCAGGAGGCCGACCGGACCGATGAGCTCTCCACGGGGCTCGCCGAGCACGGGTTCGGCGACGCGGACGCCGCCCGCGCGGCACATCTGCCCGCCACCGAGCTGGCGGCCCTCGACGCCGCCGTCGCCCAGCACCGATCTGCCCTCGAGCGGGTCACCGCCGGTCTCGCCGAGCCCGAGGTGCGCGAGCTTCCCGAGCAGCTCGAGATCGACCTCGACACCCTCCTCGCCGACCACGAGGTCGCGGACACCGCAGCCACCCAGGCCGCCGCCGAGGCCGCACGCCTCGAGGACCGTGCCGCCTCGACGGCGCGGGCGCTCGCCGAGCTGGTCCGCGCCGTCGACTCCTACCGCGAGATCGCCCTCGAGGCCGAGCCCGTCATCCGGATGGCCAACCTCGCCTCCGCGAACGGCGGGGACAACGCCAAGCGCCTGACCCTGGGGGTCTTCGTGTTGATGCGCCGCTTCGAGGACGTCGTCGCGGCCGCCAACGCACGGCTCGTCTCCATGTCGAGCGGTCGGTTCGAGCTCGTCCGCAGCGACGAGCGCGAGGCCGTGCGCGCGACGCGCATCGGCCTCGCCATGAAGGTCATCGACCACCGCACCGAGACCGAGCGCGACCCCCGCACCCTCTCCGGCGGCGAGACCTTCTACGTCTCCCTGTGCCTGGCCCTCGGCCTCGCCGACGTCGTCACCGCCGAGGCCGGCGGCATCGACCTCGGCACCCTCTTCGTCGACGAAGGGTTCGGCTCCCTTGACCCCGAGACCCTCGACGTCGTGCTCGCCGAGCTCGGCCGGCTCCGCGACGGCGGGCGCATCGTCGGCGTCGTCTCCCACGTCGAGCAGCTCAAGCAGTCCATCGCCGAGCGCATCGAGGTCCGCCGCCTCCCCAGCGGAGCCAGCACCCTCACCGTCCGCTGCTGAGCCAGCCCACCCTCACGACCCGGAAGGTGCGCACATGACCCACGACGACCACGATCACGACGAGTCCGTGCCGACCGTGCCGTTCCGCCCGGTACCGCGGGACTTCCCGGGGCACGTGATGCCCCCGACCGTGCCGCGCGGCATGCGGCTCGAGCTGAGCCGCTCGCGCGTCGTCACGGGGCGCGAAGCCGAGTTCGACGAGTGGATGGACATGCTCACCGATCGCTACGACGAGGCCGTGGCGACCCTCCGCGCCGAGCGCGCCGTGTTCGAGGCGACCTTCCGCCACGTCGAGTCGGACGGGTCCACGTGGATCTACCACCTCTCCCTCGTCGGTGAGAACGGCGGCGGGCTTGACGAGTCGAATTCCGTCGACGAGGCGCACGCGGCCTACAGCAGGCGCGTCAAGGAGCCGGGGTGGGAACAGCTCGAGCCACGCTTCATGCTGACCCCGGACCACCTGCGGGCCGCGATGACGACGTGGGCCGCGACCGGTGAGGCGGAGCCACCCGCGACCAGCACGCAGCCATGAGGTCAACGCCTCCCTCGCGGTGAGGACCCCGGCCGAGCGCACGGCTCGGTGACCCGTCGGAGCTCACCAGGACCAGCCGCGTTCGGCGAGCGCCAGCTCCTCCCGGAACCGTTCGGCCTCGCTCAGGGGTAGGCCGGCCTCGCGCAACGAGACCCCCTCGGGCTCAGACGCGGTCGGCTCGACGTCGGCCAGCCGACAGGCCTCTGCCAGGAGCGCGTCATACGCGGCCTGCACCGCCATCTGACGGCGGCCCCGCGCCCACGGGTGCGGATCGGCGTCCAGGGCCCGCAGCTGGGAGGCCAGGGCGCCCAGCCGCAGCTGCAGTCGCAGGACGGCGAACGGGTCCGGCGGCGGGGGAGGTGGCGCTGCCTTGCCCTC
>NZ_JALPKN010000376.1 GCF_023630195.1 Actinotalea sp. C106
CTGCGACCGGCCCCGCCCCAGGGCCCGGCCCCGGCCGCCCCCGCCGAGCCCACCGGGGAGCGGTCCTCCGACTGAGCCTGCCGGACGGTCAGGACGCCGCCGGGACTGGCATGCTGGACGCATGACGCACGAGCCCCCGCCCGAGACGGTCCCGCGCGGCATCCCCGCCCTCGAGGCCACCACGCCCAAGCGCAGCTCCGAGCCGCCCGAGCTCCTGGTCATCACCGGCATGTCCGGCGCGGGTCGGTCGCAGACGGCGACCGTGCTCGAGGACCTCGACTGGTACGTGGTCGACAACCTCCCCGCCCAGCTCCTCACCCAGATGGCGCGGATGATGAGCGCCGGCCCTGGCGGGGTGAACCGCCTCGCGGCCGTCGTCGACGTCCGCGGACGTGAGTTCTTCGCCGACCTCGCCCACGTCATCGACGAGATCCGCGCTGCGGGATACGCCTACCGCGTCCTGTTCCTGGATGCTTCGGACGCCAAGCTGGTGCAGCGTTTCGAGGCCGTCCGACGGCCGCATCCCCTCCAGGGCGACCGCGGCATCCTCGACGGCATCACCGAGGAGCGCGCGCTGCTGCAGGGCATCCGCGAGCGCGCGGACGTCGTGATCGACACGACCGAGCTCAACGTCCACGACCTGGCCCGCGAGGTGCGCATCGCGGTGACCGGCGGAGACGACGAGGCGCTGCGTCTGCACATCCTGTCCTTCGGCTTCAAGTACGGCCTCCCGCTCGACGCCGACCACGTCGTGGACATGCGCTTCCTGTCGAACCCGTACTGGATCACCGAGCTGCGGCACCTGACCGGCAGGGACGAGCCCGTCCGCGACTACGTGCTGGCGCGGGAGGGTGCGATGACGTTCATCGAGCGTTACGTGCTGGCACTCGAGCCCGTGCTCGCGGGCTACCGCAACGAGAACAAGCGGTACGCGACGATCGCCGTCGGGTGCACGGGCGGCAAGCACCGGTCTGTCGCGGTGTCCGAGACCTTGGCGACCGAGCTGCGCGAGCGGGGGCACCGCGTCGTCGTCTCGCACCGCGACCTGGGGCGCGAGTGACCCTCCTGGACCCCGGCGGTCGTGGACCGGCGGTGGTCGCCCTCGGGGGAGGGCACGGCCTGTTCGCGAGCCTCTCGGCCCTCCGGCTCATGTCCGACCGGCTGACCGCCGTCGTCACGGTCGCTGACGACGGTGGCTCCTCGGGGCGGCTGCGTGCCGAGATGGACGTGCTCCCCCCCGGGGACCTGCGGATGGCGCTGTCGGCCCTGTGCGACGACACCGAGTGGGGCAGGACGTGGCGCGACCTGCTGCAGCACCGGTTCCACTCGCAGGGGTCCCTCGACCAGCACGCGGTGGGCAACCTGCTGATCGTGGCGCTATGGGAGCTCCTGGGCGACACCGTGTCCGGCCTCGACTGGGTGGGCCGGTTGCTGGGCGCCCGCGGGCGGGTGCTGCCGATGGCCTCGGTACCCCTGGCCATCGAGGCCGACCTCGTCGACGCCGCAGCCGGCCCTGAAGCGGTGCCGCACGTGGTGCAGGGGCAGAGCGCGGTCGCCACCGCGCCGGGTCGGGTCCGGGCGGTCCGGCTCATCCCGGACGACCCGCCGGCCTGCCCCGAGGCGGTCGCCGCCGTCGACGCTGCGGACTGGGTGGTGCTCGGCCCGGGCTCGTGGTTCACCTCGGTGATGCCGCACCTGCTCGTGCCCGAGCTGTCGGAGGCGTTGCACCGCACGGCCGCGCACCGGTGCCTGACCCTCAACCTGAGCGACGAGTCGGGTGAGACCCACGGCATGACCGCCAACGACCACCTGTCTGCCCTCCAGGCGCACGCCCCCGAGCTGCGGATCGACGTCGTCGTCGCGGACCCGACGGTGATCGAGGACATCGAGCAGCTCCAGGTCCACTGCTCCGCCCTCGGTGCCCGGCTCCTGCTCCGGCAGGTCGGCGTGGGCGACGGGACAGCACGCCACGACGCCCTGCGCCTGGCCGCCGCCTACCGTGACGCCTTCGAGGGATTCCTCGGCGACGTCGGCACCTCAGCCCGCTGACTGGCAGGATGACCGCATGGCGTTGACGGCACAGGTGAAGGACGAGCTCGCGCGGCTCTCCGTGGACAAGACGTCGTGCCGCAAGGCCGAGGTCTCGGCGATGCTCCGGTTCGCGGGCGGGCTCCACATCATCTCGGGGCGCATCGTCATCGAGGCCGAGCTCGACACCGGCGTCGCCGCCCGCCGGCTGCGCACCTTCGTCGCCGAGGTCTACGGGCACTCGAGCGACGTCGTGGTCGTCAGCGGGGGCGGCCTGCGCCGCGGCACCCGCTACGTCGTCCGGGTCGTCAAGGACGGTGAGTCCCTCGCCCGCCAGACGGGACTGCTCGACAACCGAGGTCGGCCGGTGCGCGGTCTGCCGCCCCAGGTCGTCTCGGCGGGTCTGGGCGAGGCCGAGGCCGCCTGGCGCGGGGCGTTCATCGCCCACGGCTCCCTGACCGAGCCCGGGCGCTCGGCCGCCCTCGAGGTCACCTCCCCCGGCCC
>NZ_JALPKN010000377.1 GCF_023630195.1 Actinotalea sp. C106
GCCGTCAGCGCGACCGGCCCGCGGCCCGGACCGCGGCGCTACGGCATGTGCGGGCGGCTCCAGACCTGGGAGCTGTAGCGCGGGCACCCGGCACGCAGTAGCGCGGACGCCGGGCAGGCACTGGCGCAGAGCCGCGTCTCGCCGTCGGAGGCCTGTGGTGAAGTGGGCGACATGTCGACCGCGGAACGGCTCCAGGGCGTGCTCGTGGCGCTCGCGGCCGGGGTGGGGCTCCTCCTCGGCTCGGTGCTCCCGGTGGGCGACGCCGCGGGTCGGGTCGTGCTGCCGCTGCTCCTGGCGATGCTGGTCGCGGTCTTCCTCCAGCTCGACGCCGCGGACCTGCGGGACGCCCGTCGCGCGCGGGGGGTGCTCGGCGCGAGCCTCGTGCTCAACTTCGTGCTCACCCCGGCCCTGGCCTGGGCCCTCGGTGCGGGGCTGCTCGGTGGGCAGCCCGACCTGAGGATCGGCCTGCTGCTGCTCCTGGTCACCCCGTGCACCGACTGGTACCTGGTGTTCACGGCCATGGCCCGCGGGCACGGCGGCATCGCAGCGGCCCTGCTCCCGGTCAACCTCGTGCTGCAGCTGCTCCTGCTCCCCGTGTACGTGCTGCTCCTCGGTGGGGAGGCCGCGATGGTCGACGCGGGCACCCTGGTCGAGGCCGTCCTCGTGGTGCTCGTGGTGCCGCTGGTCCTGGCGATGACGGTGCGGCTGGTCGCGGTGCGGACGCGGGGGGCGGCGTGGCGAGAGCGCGTCGTCGTCGGGCCGGCGAGCAGGGTCGTGCTGCCGCTGCTGTGCCTCGCGGTCCTGGCGATGGTCGCCTCGCAGGCCCGCACGGTGCTCGACCACGGCAGCGCGGTGCTGCTCCTCCTCCTGCCCCTCGGGATCTTCTTGGTCCTCGCGCCGCTCGCCGCGCTGGCCGCCGCCCGGGCGCTCAGGCTCCCGGCCGACCAGCGTGTCACCCTGGTGATGTCGACCACGGCGCGGAACTCCCCGATCGCGCTCGCGATCGCGGTCGCGGCCTTCCCTGACCGGCCGCTCATCGCCTTGGCGCTGGTCCTGGGGCCTCTGGTCGAGCTGCCTGTCCTGGCCCTGCTGGCGCAGCTGGTGCGGGCGCCGCAGGGATCGGCGTCACGCTAGCGACAGCCCGGCGCGACTGCGCGACGGCGACCCCCGCGAGGACAATCAGCCCGCCGACGGGCTCGTGCCAGGAGATGCCCTCGCCCAGCACCGCGATCCCGACGACCGCCGCGACCAGCGGGGTCAGGTAGGTGACGGTGCTCGCCGTGCTGGGGCCCGCCTGCTTGATCACGTGGAAGTTCAGGACGAAGGCGAAGCCCGAGCCGACAGCGCCCAGGGCGACCATCGCCCACACCACGGTGGCGGTGACCGGCGCGTGGGGCGCGACCCCCGAGACGAGCAGCACGGGCACCATGAGCAGGCAGCCCATGGACACCTGCCCCGTCGCGAGCGCCACGGGCCCCTCCCCGGAGCCGGTCAGGTGGCGCCGGGAGTACGGCAACCCGATGCCGTAGCAGGTCACCGCCCCCAGGCAGGCCAGCACGCCCGTCCACTGCCCGGCCGCGAACCCCTCCCAGACGCCGAGGACGACGGCCACCCCGAGGAACCCCATGAGCAGACCCAGCACGCGCCGCCGGGTGGGCTGCTCCTCGGGGTAGGCGGCGAGTATCACCGCGAGGGTGGTCAGCGGGGTCGCGGCGTTGATGATCCCCGCGAGGATCGAGGACACGTGCTGCTGCCCGACGGCGAACAGCGTGAACGGCACCGCGTTGAGCACCGCCCCGACGACGAGGAGGTGCCCCCAGGTGCGTCGTCGTCGGGGGAGCCGTTGGCGCAGCACCGCCGAGAGCAGCAGCAGGGCCAGGGCGCCCAGGAAGAGTCGGCCGAAGGCCACCTGCACCGGGGTCAGCGAGCGCAGCCCCACCTGGACGAAGGCGAAGGAGCAGCCCCACACCACGGCCAGCACGAGGTAGGCCAGCACCCAGGTGGGCGGACGGCGGCTCACGCGGACTGCTCGGCAGGCTGGGCGACGTGGTTCGCGAGGCCCGCGGCCCGTGGGGTCGAGGGGTCCGCGGGGGAGGCGGAGCCCTCGGTCTCCAGCAGCCGACGCTTGACCTCCAGGCCCCACCGGTAGCCACCGAGGCTGCCGTCGCTGCGCACCACCCGGTGGCACGGGATCACCAGGGCCACGGGGTTGGCCCCGCAGGCGCTCGCGACCGCGCGGACCGCGGTCGGGGCCCCGATCGCCTCGGCCACCTCGGTGTAGGAGCGCGTCTGGCCCGCGGGGATGCGACGCAGGGCGTCCCACACCCGGGCCTGGAAGGCCGTGCCGTGCAGGTCGACCGGCAGGTCGGTGCCCGGGCTGTCGCCGTGGGCCAGGGCCCGGAGGCCGTCGGCGAGCTCGGCCAGCCCGGCGTCGTCCTGGTCGGGCTGCGCCGGCGGGAACTCCTGCCGCAGCTGCTCGAGGAGGGGGCCGACGTGGGGCCCGATGCGCACGGGCGCGGGCCC
>NZ_JALPKN010000378.1 GCF_023630195.1 Actinotalea sp. C106
GCCCACGCCGAAGCGTCCGACGGTGCCGGCGGCCCGCTTGGCCGAGGCACGCAGGGAGGCGAGGGAGGCGACCCCGGCGGCGTCGAGCGGGGCGCCGGTGTTCGCGGCGAGGAGGGTCCCGGTGCCCTCGGGCCCGGTGGTCAGGCTGAGCAGGAGGGTGCTGCGGCTGCCCGCACGGACCGCGGCGTCGGCGGCGTTCTGAGCGAGCTCGACGACCACGCGGTCCCGGTAGTACCCGTGGGCGTGGTCCTCCTCGGCGTTGGCGTCCTCACGGAAGCGCGCCGGGGACGCCGACCAGGCGGCGAGAACCGTGTCCCGCAGGGCCCGGGTGCCGAACGGGTCCCCGGTCACCCCTCGTCGGCGGTGGGCGCGGGGTCTGGCTCCGCGGGCGCCTCGGGCTCGGGGGCTGCGTCAGGGCCCGCCTCGGGCTCGGGGCCCGCATCCGACTCAGCGCTCGCCTCGGACTCAGAGCTCGCCTCGGACTGGCCGGCCTCGTCTGCCTGGTCGCTCTTCTCGCCCTGGACACGGACGATCTCGACGTCGTGCTCGTCGATCACGGGGCTCTGGTCCGGCCAGTCGCTCGGGGGCGGGGTGACGTCGGTCTGCGAGTGGGCGCCGCAGCCGTGGTCCATGCTCACCACGCGGCCGTCGTCGGGGGCCCACTCGTTGGCGCACACGCCGAACTCGGTGCGCAGGGACCCGGCCATGAGCACCAGGAAGGCGCAGGTCGAGCACGGGGCGCTCGCGGCGACCGCCTGCGGGGCGGTGGGCCCGCGGGTGCCGGTGTACCAGCGCTCAGCCGCCTCGGCACGGCCCTCGCGGGAGAGCACCCGCTCGCGACCCAGCCCGAGCTCGAAGATCGCGAGCTCGTCGGCGTCGGCCTCGCCCGTGGCGGTGTAGCCCGGCTCGAGGCGCTCGTCCTGCTCGAGGTAGGGCAGCACGTCGCCCGGGCCCACGTCCCCGGGGCGCAGACGCTCGGACCACGGCACCCAGGTGGGGGCCAGCACGGCCTCCTGCCCGGGGAGCAGATCGATCTCGCAGATGGTGGGCTTGCGGCCGCGCGGCACCCGCGCGACGGTCACCGACCAGTACCAGCCGCGGTAGCCCGGGGCGGTCGCGACGAAGCGGTGGGAGACGAGGCGCTCGCCCTCGACCACGGGGCCGAGGTGCTCGCCGACGAGCGCGGCGTCCTCCGCGACCTCCTCGGCGGCGGCGCGCGCGAGGTCGACGGCGGAGGCGAGGACGGCGTCCTTGGTCGCGGCGGCCATCAGAGGTCGAGGTCGTCCGCGACGGCCCGCAGGACTGTCGCGACCTGGGTCGCCTTGCCCTTCTCGGGGTAGCGCCCGCGGCGCAGGCCGTTGCCCACGCCGTCGAGCAGCTTGATGACGTCCTCGACGATGACGGCCATGTCGTCCGCCGGCTTGCGCTGGGCCTTGGCCACCGAGGGGGCCGGGTCGAGCAGGGTGACCGAGAGCGCCTGGGGCCCGCGGCGACCGTCGGCGACACCGAAGTCCACCTTGGCCCCGGGCTTGGGGGCGGCGGCGCCCGCGGGCAGCGCCGAGGCGTGCAGGAAGACCTCGTCGCCGTCCTCGCTGGCGATGAAGCCGAAGCCGCGCTCGGCGTCGAACCACTTGACCTTGCCGGTGGGCACTGGAACCTCTGTGTGATCGTGGGGAGACGTACGGGCCAAGGCTACCGGGCGCCTCGCCGTCCTGCGCTCACCAGAAGACGGCGAGGACCACGTTGAGGACGGTGAGCCCGCCGACCGCACCCCACACCGTCGTCGAGATGGCGTCCTTCTTGCGGTTCACGACGATCAGGGCGGTCACGGCGAGGAGCACCACGAGCTTGACGCCGATCTTGATGTGGTTGACGTCCCCGTCCCCCGCCTCCGCGATGCCCACCAGGGCCAGGCCGGTGACGAGCACGGTGAGGGCGCCGTGCAGCATCCCCGTGTCGATCGTCTTGGTGGGGGCCTTGGCCTGGGCGACCCAGGCGCCCACGATGACGGCCATCCCGAGCAGGTGCAGGACGAGGGCGAGGTTGCGGACGAGCTCCACGAGAGGCTCCTTGGGACGACGGGACGACGGCGGTTTACCGACAGTGCTGTCGGGACCATACCAACGCCGGTGTCGTGAACGCACCCGGGGTGGGCCATGATGTCGCCATGCCCCGGATCAGCGCGCCGACCCTCGTCGAGCACCGCGCCAACCAGCGGGCAGCCGTCCTCCGGGCCGCCGAGGAGCTCGCCGTCGAGCGGGGGGCCGCTGCCGTGACCGTCGCGGCCGTCGCGGCCCGCACCGGCATCGCACGCCCCTCGGTCTACGCCTACTTCGCCTCGGCCGACGCGATCCTCGAGGCCCTGGTGCACGAGGGCTTCGAGCGCTGGCGCGTCGCCCTGGATGCCGGCATCGCCACGACCACCTCCCCCGAGGAGCTGGTGCGCGGCTACTTCGCCGCCGCGGCCGCGAGCGCCGCCCGCGGGGACCACCGCCTCGCCGGGGCGCTGCGGG
>NZ_JALPKN010000379.1 GCF_023630195.1 Actinotalea sp. C106
CGCGAGGGAGGCCGCCGAGGTGCCGGTGCGCGCGAGCTCGGCCTGGGCCTGGACCTCGCCCTGCTCGACGAGCGGCGCCGAGACCGGTGTGGCGTCATTGCTGCTGGCCTCGCCCGACGGGGCGCAGCCCGCCGGGGCCGGCGGGTAGGTGACGGTGACCGAGGCCGTCGGGTTGACCGTGACCAGGACCTCGACGGGCGACCGGGCCCAGTCGAACTCGTCGCCCTCGACCCACTCGCCCGACTCGAGCCTCGTCCAGCCCGGCCAGTCCGTCGGGTTGCCGTCGGCGTCGACCACGGCGCCCGGCCAGCGAACCACGCCCTCCATCGGCAGGCCGGCCTGGACGACGTCCGCCCCGCCGGGGTTGACCCAGGTGATGCTCGCGCCAGCGGCCGACGTGGCCCCCGACGCCCGGTAGGCGATCATCGGGACGTCGTTCTCGCAGAGCACGTCGACCTCGATCACGAGCTCGCACACCCCGCCCGGGACGTACCCGGCGCCGTCGTCCTCGCACCCCTCACCGAGGACCTGGGCCGAGGCCACGGCCGGGGCCACCGTCAGGGTGCCGATCGCCAGAGCGGCACCGGCCAGAGCGCGCAGTCCACGGTTCATGTCATCCTCCTCCGAGTCCCGACCGTCCCGCTGGTGCTGGACATACCGGGTCAAAACGGACATCTCAGGCCAGCATGCCACCATGCCGCCGAGATCGCGCCGTCATCCCCAGGACTTCACCCATAAGGCTGTACGCCCCCGCACGAGCCCACCCCGATCTCGTGTCAGATCCTCAGGGTGCTGGAGGTATCCCACGTTCTGACACGAGTGCAGCGCGATCTCAGGTCAGACGCTGGGGACGCCAGGGGTACCCCAGGTTCTGACACGAGATGCCGGTCGGGGGCGAGGGGCGGGTCGGGTCAGGAGCAGGTGGGGGTGGCGGGAAGGCCCGTGAGGGTGAGGCTGGGGGTGGCCCAGACGGGGACCTGGGTCTCGCCCGGGGCGAGCCGCACCTCCATCTCGAAGGACTCGGCCTCACCCGGGGCGAGGGTCGAGGTCAGCATGAGGACCTCTCGCCCCGAGGAGGTCCCCGGGTCCCCGCCGACGACGGCCTCGCCGCGGGTCACCGACCCCACGCTGCCGCCCACCGGGGCGTAGACCGTCACGTTGGTCCGCATCGTGCCCGGCTCGACCCCCGTGCGCCCCGCACCGACGACGTCCGCGGGCAGGGCCGCGATCACCGCGGGGTCGGTCGGCGCGGTCGAGCGTAGGTCGAGGCCCAGCACCACGGTGCTCGCCTGGTCGCCCGTGCCGCAGGTGGTGCGCAGCACCTCGAGCTCGGCCTCGAGGAAGTAGCCGAGCTTGGAACCCGTCGCGTCGTCGAGGAAGACCCCCGCGGCGGAGTCGGCGACCCCGCTGAGGAACCCGCCGCCGAGGGTCGTGCCACCCAGCAGCTCCTGCTCCGGGGGGCGGGAGGACCACAGACTGAGCCGGCGCTCGTCGACCGCCCGCTCGAGGGCCGAGACCAGCACGGCCGGGTCCGACTGCGCCGAGGCCAGGGAGCTGAAGACCGCTGCGGCGGCCCCGGCGAAGAAGTCGTCCGCCGCCGCCGGGTCGGTGTGCTGCACGTACGCCTGGAAGAGCAGCTGCTCGATCACGGTGTCCGCGGTGAGCACCTCCCCCGTCGGCTCGGTGACCGACCCCGTGGCCTCCAGCAGGTAGGACAACGCCACCGGGTCCACGGCGACCACGGCGTCGACCCGCTCCCCGGTCGTGGCGGCCCAGAGCTCGACCGCGAGCTCGGCGGTGCGCGGGAAGTCCGGGGTCATCGTGAGGTTCTGCAGGGTGAGGCCGAGCCGACCGCCGTGGACGGCTTCCTCCTCGGCGGTCACCGGCAGCACCGGCACGGTGAGGTCCGGCAGGTCCCGGCCAGGGACCTGATCGACCAGGGCGAGGGCGCCGTCGTCGGCCTCGAGGACGAGCCCGGCACCCGCGATGCCCCCCGCGGTCCGCAGCTCGGCGGGGTTGAGGGCAAGGACCAGGTAGCGCCGCGGGCCGTCGGTGCCGAGCATCGGCGGGACCACCTGCGCGAGCTCGTCGGCGACCCCCAGGAGGTCAGCGGCCTCGCCCACGGGCTCCTGCACCTCGCGGACGCGGTCGGCGAGGGGACCGACCAGCTGGTCGGTGTCGATGCCGTCGACCAGACCGCGGGCCTCCTCGGCGGGGGGCGCCCCCGGGGCCACGCGGGGGGGCGCGGCGACCATGGGGGCCAGGCCGGTCCCCCCGTCGACCATGGCGAGCTCGCTCGGGGAGATGGCCGTGCCGACTTCGACCAGCTCGGGGAGCACCCCCTCAGCCACCCGGTCGAAGGCCGCGACCACGTCGGTCACGGCGTCGAGCTGCGTCCCGGCCCACGGCAGGTACGTGGCCGCCACCCAGACCGGGTCCGCGGTCGCAGCACTCGCCTCGGCCGCACGCTCCCGCACAGCGGGCACCCGCGCGGCCGCC
>NZ_JALPKN010000037.1 GCF_023630195.1 Actinotalea sp. C106
GCCCCCGCCTGCGCGCCCGCCCCTGCCAGGGCCGCCGGGCGGGGTCCGCCGGCCATGCCGGTCACGTAGCCGAGGTAGCCCGGGACGAGGGGCAGCACGCAGGGCGAGGCGAAGGAGACCAGCCCGGCGATCAGCGCGACCGGGATCGCGAGCAGCATCGAGCCGCTCAGCACCGTCTGCTGGAAGGTGTCGGCCAGACCGAGGATCACGCGGAGCCGGCCTGCTCGGCGAGGGCGTCGTCGACCAGGGCGCGCAGCGTGCTGCCGTCGGCCTGGCCGAGCACCCGGGCGTAGACGTTGCCCTCCCGGTCCAGCACCACCGTGGTGGGCACCGCCTGGATCGGCACGGTGCCCTGGAGCGCGGCCACCGCGGCCCCTCGGGTGTCCTCCAGGCTCGGGTACGGCACGTCGAAGGTGCGCTCGAAGGACTGCGCCGCACCGGCCGCGTCCGTCGAGTTGATGCCCAGCAGGCGCACGCCCCGGTCGGCGTAGTCGTCGGCCAGCTCCACCAGGTCCGGGGCCTCGGCACGGCACGGCGGGCACTCGGCGTACCAGGTGTTGAGCACGACGACGTCGCCGCGCCAGTCGGCGACCGAGATCTCCTGGCCGTCGTAGGCGGTGCCGGTGACCTCGACGGGCCCGGTCCGGTCCCCGACGTCCCAGGTCGTGACCGAGCTGTCCCCCGAGACGTAGCCCGCCTGGGCACCGCCCTCGGTCCAGCCGCCGCCGACGCCGGAGGAGCACGCGGTGAGCGTCAGGGCCAGGACCCCCGCGCCGACGGCTGCGGCGAACCGCACGGTCATGCCCCCGGCACGGTCGGGCCGTCGGGCAGCAGGTCCCCGGCCGGCTCGCTGTAGGTCACCCCGGTGAGGCGGCTGCCGTCGAAGTGCAGGCTCGTGAGGGAGGCGACCGAGCACTCGCGACGGCGCGGGTCGTGCCACAGGCGCTTGCCCTCGAGGGACTGCCGGGTGACCCAGATCGGCAGCTGGTGGCTCACGACCACCGCCTCGTGGCCCTCGGCGGCCTCGCGGGCGGCGTGGACTCCGGCGAGCATGCGTGCCACCTGCTGCCGGTAGGGCTCTCCCCAGGAAGGGCGCAGCGGGTTCCACAGGTAGCGCCAGTGCGCAGGGCGGCGCAGGGAGCCGTCGCCCACCCCGAAGGTCATGCCCTCGAAGTGGTTCTCGGCCTCGAGCAGGCGCTCGTCGGTCCCGAGCCCGAGCCCGAAGGCCGCCGCGATGGGGGTCGCGGTCTCCTGGGCGCGCTGCAGGGGCGAGGCCACGACGTGCACGACGTCGCGGCGCGGCTCCCCTGCGGGACCGGCGCCCGAGAGGTGCGCCGCGATGCGCTCGGCCATCGCGATGCCACGCTCGGAGAGCCGGTAGCCGGGGATCCGGCCGTACAGGACGCCCTCGGGGTTGTGCACCTCGCCGTGGCGCATCAGGTGGACGGTCGTGGTGGCCATGGCACCAGTCTCGCTCACCGCGGCGCGTGGTTCCTCATCGCGCAGGTCGTGGGCCCGACGGGGTCACGCGGAGGGCTGCCCCTTGCAGTCCCCCTCGATGCCCGCAGGGCCGCGGACGACGGCAGCCATGGCCTCGCCGAGCACGGCGAACTGCTCGTCGGTGAGCAGGTCGAGCAGGTGCGCCCGGACGGCACGAACGTGCCCCGGGGCGGCGTCGCGGAGCAGGGCGAAGCCCTCGTCGGTCATCACGCAGTTGACGCCGCGGCCGTCAGCGGCGCAGGTGCGTCGCTCGACCAGGCCGCGCCGCTCGAGACGGGTGACGGTGTGCGTGAGGCGGCTGCGCGAGAACACCAGGGCGTCGGCGAGCTCGGACATCCGCACGGTGCGCCCGGGGACCTCCGAGAGGCGCACGAGGATCTCGTACTCGCTCAGCGAGAGGCCCGCCTCGGCCTCGAGCTGACGGGTCAGGGCCTCGTTCAGTCGAGCGCTGCCGAGCAGGTAGGCGCGCCAGTGCACGTGCTGCGCGGGGGTGAGCCAGCGGGGCTCGGCGTCGGCCTCGACGATGGCCTCGGCGGGCTGGCTGCTCGTGCTCGTCATGGTCCCAGTCTCCTTCATGCCCGGCCCCCGACGTGGGACCTGTCCTCGGCCGGGACTCCGACCTGCACGACAGAGGTCGTGGGCAGGGGGTTGCGTCCCGGGGTGGAGTGTAGTAGAAATCTCAACTATACGTTGCTTGAGCGTTCAACCACACGGCCCACCGCGGGTCAGCCTCACCAAGGGAGCCACCATGACCACCACCACCCTGCCCACCGGCCTCACGAGCGGCACCTGGGCCGTCGACGCCTCGCACTCCGAGGCCTCCTTCTCCGTCCGCCACGCCGGGATCGCCAAGGTCCGCGGCACCGTCGCCATCACCGAGGGCACCATCCTCGTGGGCGAGGACCTCACGGTCACCTCGGTCACCGCAGCCCTCGACGCCAGCTCGATCGACACCCGCGACGCGAACCGCGACGGTCACCTCAAGAGCGCCGACTTCTTCGACGTCGAGAACCACCCCACCTGGACCTTCGCCTCGACCACGATCACCGCGGACGGCGAGGACTACGCCATCGAGGGAGACCTCACCATCCACGGCGTGACCCGCCCGGTCACCCTGAAGACCGAGTTCGGCGGCACCGCGACCGACCCCTTCGGCAACGCCCGCGCCGGCTACTCGGCCACGACCGAGATCTCTCGCAAGGACTTCGGCCTCACCTGGAACGCCGCCCTCGAGACCGGTGGCGTGCTGGTCGGCGACACCGTGAAGATCACCATCGAGGTCTCGGCCATCAAGCAGGCCTGAGCTCCCCCCGGACTCCGTGGCCCTAGCCCCCCTGCGGCCACGGGGCGCACGCCGCCGGCACCCTCGGGTGCCGGCGGCGTCGTGCTGCCCGGCGGCGCTCAGCAGCCAAGCGCTCGTGGCGCTCAGCCGCGCAGCGCCGCCTTGCGCTGCTCGTGGAAGGCCAGGATCTGCAGCTCCGTCCCGAGGTCCACCGACCGCAGGTCGACCCCCTCGGGGACCTGGAGCACCCGCGGCACGAAGGTCAGGATGCCCGTGACCCCCGCCTCGACCAACCGGTCGCACACCTCCTGCGCGACCGCCGAGGGGATCGCCAGGACGGCGACCGTGGCCCGCTCCCGGCGGACGACCTCCTCGAGCCGCGCGACGTCCTCGACCTCGAGCCCGGCGACGACCGTCCCGATCACCGTCGGGTCGGCGTCGACCAGCGCCACCACACGGAACCCCTGCCCGGTCCCGGCCACGTAGTTGGCGAGGGCGTGGCCCAGGTTGCCGACCCCGACGATCACCACGGCGAGGTCCACCGTGACCCCCAGGGCGCCGGCGACCTGCTCGTAGAGGTGCTCGACGTCGTACCCCACGCCTCGCACGCCGTGGGACCCCAGGAAGGACAGGTCGCGGCGCAGCTGGGCGGGCCCCACCCCGGCGAGCTCGGCCAGCTGGCCCGAGGAGGTGGTCGTCACCCCCTGCGCGGTCAGCTCCTCGAGGGCGCGCAGGTAGATCGGCAGCCGCGCGACGGTCGAGCGCGGCACGGGGCGTGGGGTCATGCCGGCCCGGCCAGCGCCCGGCGCACCCGGGCCCCGTCGATCCGCCAGTACCCCTGCTGCACGCCGTCCACGATGACCACGGGAACCAGCTCGCCGTAGAGCTCGGCGAGCCGTTCGGCGTCCTCGTGCTGGTCGATGTCGACCTCGCACCAGCCCGTGCCCAGCTCGGCGGTCACCTCGGCGAGCACCTGCCGGGCCTCGGCGCACAGGTGGCAGCCGGTGCGGACGTAGAGCACCAGCCGATCAGCCCGGACTCCTGCGTCGCGCTCCATAGGTCCAACCCTACGGGGATGGTTACAGTGACGACGTGGCCGAGCCGAAACCCAGCCAGAGCGGCGTGCCCGTCAAGGTCTCCGCCCGAGCAGCGGTCGAGGCGACGCACGCCGTACCGCCCCCTGCCCGCACCGCGGCCTTCTTCGACCTGGACAACACGATCATCCGGGGGGCCAGCGCCTTCCACCTGGCCGTCGGCCTGCGCCGACGCGGGTTCTTCAGGACGTGGGACCTGGTGCGCTTCGGCTTCCACCAGTCCCGCTACCTGCTCTTCGGCGAGAGCCTCCGGCAGATCGACACCGTGCGGTCCCGCGCCCTGTCGATCGTCGCGGGCCGCTCGGTGGCCGAGATCACGGCGATCGGCGAGGAGGTCTGGGACGAGGTCCTCTCGCTGCGGATCTTCCCCGGCACCCAGGCCCTGCTGCACGAGCACCTCGAGGCCGGGCACCAGGTCTGGATCATCACCGCGAGCCCGGTCGAGATCGGTGAGCTCATCGGCCGACGCCTCGGGGTGACCGGGGCGCTGGGCACGGTCGCCGAGCACGTCGACGGCTTCTACACCGGCAGGCTCGTCGGGGACATGCTGCACGGCAGGGCCAAGGCCGAGGCGATCGCCGAGCTGGCCCGGACCGAGGGCCTCGACCTCGAGACCTGCTACGCGTACGGCGACTCGACCCACGACGTGCCGATCCTCTCGGCCGTGGGCCACCCCGTGGCGATCAACCCCGACGGACGTCTGCGTCGGCACGCCAACGCCGTCGGATGGCCCGCGCGGGAGTTCCGAGGGCGACGGCGGGTCGCGGCACGGCGCAGCATGCACGCGGCGAGCTTCGCGGGGGTGGCCTGGGTCGCGGGGCTGGTGCTGCGCGCGGCGCTGCGAGGGCTCAGGGGCTGAGGGGCCCCTCCGGGCACCAGACCTTCCTCAGCCCTCAGCGTCGATGCGGACCGTGGGCCAGCCGTCCTGCCAGTCGATCTCGTGGATCGCGAGCCGGAACTGCCCGCCGTCCCGCGCGTCGTAGTAGTGGAAGGCCAGGTGGTCCCTCGACACCGACTGCCCGCCGGGGCCGACCATCCACCCCTGGGTCTCGAGCAGCGGCGTCCCGCCGTCCTCGAGCATCGAGCGGCCCTCGGCGTCGACGTACGGGCCCGTGACCTCCCGTGAGCGTCCCACGACGGCGTTGTAGGTGCTGTCCGTCCCGCGGCAGCACGAGTCCTTGGACACGAAGAGGTAGTACCAGCCGTCGCGCTCGACGAGGTACGGGGCCTCGATCGCGTTGGGCGGCGCCCCGCGTGAGGCGATCGTCACGGGCTCGGCCGCCGGGTCGGCCGGCATGCCCTCGGGCCACGCCAGCTCGATCATCTGGATGCCACCCCAGAAGGAGCCGAACGCCATCCACGGCGTGCCGTCGGCGTCCTCCACGATCCCCGGGTCGATCGCGTTCCAGTCGTCCCGCCCCGGCTCGGAGGAGATGACCTCGCCCTGGTCGACCCAACCGGCGTCCGGGGCCTCGGGGTCGAGGGTCGTGGCCGTGTAGAGACCGATCGCCGAGCGGTTGGACCCGAAGGTCGACGCCGAGTAGTAGAGGTAGAACGTGCCGTCGTGCTCGTAGACCTCGGGGGCCCAGAAGTTCTCGACCCCCGGCACGGCGTCGTCGGTCCACGCCGGTCGGTTCGCCTCGTCCCACACGAAGCCCGCATCGGCCCAGGTGCGCCCGGAGTCCTGCGAGCGCCGGACCTGGATCGAGCCGTCGCCCCGGGTGTGGTCCCCCGTGGACAGGACGAACCACGGCTCCTCGCCCGCGCCGGCGACGAGGGCGGGGTCGTGAACGTCGAGGTCCCCGCTGAGGTCCAGGGCCGTCGGGCCCCGGTCGGCCCGGCCCGGACCGAGGACCAGGACCAGCCCGACCAGCACCACGGCCGCCAGGGCCGCCGTCGCCAGGAGGAGGAGGCGACGGCGGTCCCGGCGGAGGTTCACGACGCCGCCGGTCACGCGGCCCCGGGACCGGCCGCGGTGGCCAGGCGCAGCACCGACCACGACACCGGCGGCAGCTCGAGCCGGACGAGGTCCCCGTCGCGGGTAGCTGTGACGGGCCGGGGCGCCAGGGAGGTGTCGTCCTCGACCGTCGAGCGGGCATAGGGGTCGTCCCCGGCCATGGTCAGGGCCTCGACCACCTCGGCACCACCGAAGGCACGCAGGTCGAGCTCGACGGTCACCGCCTCGCTGGTCGACCGGTTCACCAGGAAGGTCGCGACGGCGCCGGTCTCGGCGTCGTGGGTGGCCACGGCGTCGACCAGGGGGGTGTCCCCGTAGGTCGCGGTCTGGTGGCTCGGTGTCGCGAGCTCGACCCGCAGCACCTCTCCCACGGCGTACCGCGAGGTCAGCGCGAAGGGGTGGTACGTCGTCTGCTTCCAGATGCGCCCACCCGGCTCGGTCATGATCGGTGCGATCACGTTGACGAGCTGCGCGAGGCTCGCGGAGAGCACCCGGTCCGAGTGCCGCAGCAGCGAGATGAGCAGGTTCCCCACGACGACGGCATCGGCCAGGTTGTAGTGGTCCTCGAGCAGCGGCGGGGCCACCGGCCAGCTGTCCTTCGGGGGCACCGACGGGGCAGCGTCCTGGTACCAGACGTTCCACTCGTCGAAGGAGATGCCGATCCGCTTGCTCGAGCGGTTGACCGCGCGGACCGCGTCAGCGGTGGCCACGACGTCCTCGATGAAGGCGTCCATGTTGAGGGCCGAGGCGAGGAAGCTGGCGAGGTCGCCGTCCTTCTCGAAGTAGTACGCGTGGGCCGAGATCAGGTCGACGTGCTCGTAGGCCTCGGTGAGGACGGTGCGCTCCCACTCGCCGAAGGTCGGCATCGCCGAGCTCGAGCTGCCGCAGGCCACGAGCTCGAGCCCCGGGTCCACCATCCGCATCGCGCGCGCCGTCTCGGCCGCGACCCGCCCGTACTCGGCCGCGGTCTTGTGGCCGATCTGCCAGGGGCCGTCCATCTCGTTGCCCAGGCACCACATGCGGATGCCGTAGGGGTCGGTCGCGCCGTTCTTGCGCCGCAGGTCCGACCACGCGGTGCCGCCCTCGACGTTGCAGTACTCGAGCAGGTCGAGGGCCTCCTGCACGCCGCGGGTGCCGAGGTTGACCGCCATCATCGGCTCGACGTCGGCCTTGGCGCACCACCGCATGAACTCGTCGACACCCACGGTGTTGGGCTCGGTGCTGTGCCACGCGAGGTCCAGGCGGGCGGGGCGCTCCTCGACCGGACCGATCCCGTCCTCCCAGCGGTACCCGGAGACGAAGTTGCCTCCCGGGTAGCGCACGGTGCTGATGCCGAGCTCGCGGACGTGCTCGATGACGTCCCCGCGGAACCCGTCCTCGTCCGCGGTGGGGTGACCCGGGTCGTGGATGCCGGTGTAGACGCACCGGCCGAGGTGCTCGACGAAGGTGCCGAAGGTGCGGCGTCGCACGGGGGCCACCGTGAAGGCCGGGTTGAGGATCACGCGGGCATGAGGCATCGAGGTCTCCTGGTCAGGATCGGTGAGGTGCGGGTGGCCGCCGAGGTGGCGGGTCGTGCCTGGCGGCTGGGCCGGCCGGGCGCTCGAGGGCTACTTGAGCGCGCCGAGGGCGAGCCCGCCCTGCCAGTACCGCTGCAGCGCGAGGAAGGCGATGATCAGGGGGAGGATCGAGACGAAGGCGCCCGTGACGATGAGGTTCCACACCTGCTCGCCCCCGGCCCCCGCGTTCGAGAGGGACTGCCAGTTGTCCAGGCCGACGGTGATCGGCAGGAGGTTCGGGCTGCGCAGCATCGCCAGGGCGAGGAAGTAGTTGTTCCAGGTCGCCACGACGGACAGCAGCAGCACCGTGACGATCGCGGGGCGCAGCAGCGGCAGGGCGACCTGGACGAAGAGCCGCAGCTCACCCGCGCCGTCCACCCGGCCCGCGTCGAGCAGCTCGTCGGGCACGACGTCCTGCGCATAGACCCGGATCAGGTACACGCCTAGCGGGCTCAGCAAGGACGGCAGGATCACCGCCCACCGGGTGTTGACCAGCTGGAACTCGCTGAGCAGCACGAAGGTGGGGATGACCAGGGCCGTGAGCGGCACCATGACCGAGCCGAGCAGCAGCGCGAACGACGCGTTGCGGCCGCGGAACCGGTACTTGGCGAACCCGTACCCGGCCAGGACGGCGAAGGCCGTCGCCCCGACCCCCGCCGACAGGGCGTAGAGGAAGGAGTTGCCCAGCCACGTCCAGTAGATGCCGCCCTGGTGGGTGCTCAGGTCCCGGATGTTCTGGATGAGGTGGAACTCGTCGTCGAACCAGAGCGGTCCGCCCGACCCCGTGAAGAGGCCCGAGTTGCTCTTGGTGCTCGCGACCATCAGCCACCACAGCGGGGTGATGAAGTAGAGGACCAGGGCCAGGAGGAACAGGTGCGAGCCGATCCGGGAACGGACGGGCCCCCCGGTCTTCTGGTGCCGGTACTTGGTCGTGGTCTGCGGGGCCGCGGCACTGCCGCCGGCGGTCGTGAGGCTGGCCATCACTTGAGTCCGCTCTGCTTGCGCGTCAGGTGCAGGAAGACGTACGAGAAGATGAAGACGACGACGCCGAGGGCGAAGGCGATCGTCGAGGCGTAGTTGAACTGGCTGTAGGCGAAGGCCAGCGAGAACGCGTACATGTTGGGCGTGTAGTCCGCGGGGATCGCCCCGGGTGCCACACCACGCAGGATGGCCGGCTCGGTGAAGAACTGGAGCGTGCCGATCAGCGAGAAGATCACCACCATGACCAGGGCCGAGGAGATCATCGGCACCTTGATGCGGGTCGCGATCTGGAAGCCAGAGGCTCCGTCGATCCGGGCGGCTTCGTAGATGCTCGTCTCGATGCCGCGCAGGGCCGCGAAGATGATGATCATGTAGTAGCCGGCCCACTGCCAGGTCACGATGTTGACCAGGCTGCCGAAGATCAGGCTCTCGGACAGGAAGCGCGGTGCGTCAGCACCGAAGAGCCCGAAGATGTCCGCCGCCGGGCCGAACCGCGGGCTGTAGAGGAAGCCCCACATGAGGGCACCGATCATGCCCGGGATCGCGTACGGGGCGAAGATCATCAGCCGGGAGAACTTCGACAGGCGGGTCGCCAACGTGTCGAGCACGAGGGCGGCGACGAGGGCGACCGTGATCTGGATCGGGACCATCACGAGGACGAACCGCCCGACCCTGAGCAGACCTTCCTGGAAGATCGGGTCGGAGAAGGCCTGCGCGTAGTTGGCCAGCCCGGTGAAGGACTCACCGCCGGCCAGTGTCTTGGTGTGCAGGCTCATCCACAGCGCGTAGAGGAGCGGTGCAGCCAGGAAGATCAGGAACACCGCCGCGAACGGGGCGATGAAGAACCAGCCCCACCGCTGCCGCTTGGCGTCCATGTTGCTGCCGCCGCGGGCGGGCGCGGTCCGCCGGGGGCGGGTCGCGGCGCGGGCTGCCGCGGTCTGTGTGGTCATCGTCGACTCCAGGGAGAAGGTCGGGGTGGGCCGGCCGGACCGCGGTGGTGTCCGCCGTCCGGCCGGCCCGGGACGGTCACTCGGCGACGGTGAACCCCTGCTGGTTCGCGTACGTCACGAGGGAGTCCTCGAAGGTCTGCAGCACCTCGGCCGGTGCGGCCTGGCCCTCGACCAACGACTGGAGCACCTGCGTCTGCTGGTCGTAGACGTAGGTCTGGAACGGGGCGAAGGTGAAGCCCTCGTACCCGGCGGCGGCGTCGAGGAAGACGTCCGCCTGGATCTGCTGCCCGTCGAAGAACTCGTACTCACGGTTCGTGAAGTCGTCGGACTCGAGCACGGGGCGCCACAGCGGGAAGAGTGCGGCCTCCTCGATGCCGATCTCCCACGCCTCCTCGGTGCCGAAGATCTCCTGGGCGACCTGCGCGGCGAGCTCGGGGTTGTCGGACTGCTCGGTCACCGCGAAGGTCGACCCGCCCCAGTTGATCTGGGTGGGGTCCTCACCCTCCCACTGCGGGATCGGGGCGGCCCGCCACGTGGCCTCGGCGTCGGCGTCCGAGAGGCCCTGGAGGTATCCCGGCCCCCAGGCCGCGGCCAGGTACACCGCGTAGGTGCCGTCGACCAGGCTGGTGTTGTAGTCGGCGGTGAATGCCTCGTCGGTGCTCACCAGGTCCGCCTCGATGAGGTCGTTCCAGTAGGTGAGGACCTCCTCGGCCTCCGGGGTGGCGACGTCGATGCCGATGTCGGTCGGCGCCGCGGCGTCGTACGTGAACGGCGACCAGCCCTTCTGCGCCATGAGGGCGTGGATGAAGGCGTTGCCGTTGATCGGGAAGTTGGTGATGTAGCCCTCGTAGCCCGCGTCCTTGAGCTCCTGGGCGGCCGTGGCGAACTCCTCCCAGGTGGTGGGGGCCTCGACGCCGAACTCGTCGAAGATGTCCTGACGGAAGAGCATGCCCATCGGGCCGCCGTCGACCGGGACCGCGTAGACCGCGTCCCCGCTGCTGACGTCGCTCCACGCGCCCTCGGTGAACTCGTCGGCCCGGTCGGACACCCCGTACTCGGAGAGGTCGACGAGGGCGTCACGGATCGTGAAGGTCGAGAGGACCTCGGCCTCGAGCATGATGACGTCGGGCGCGCCGGAGCCCGCCTCGATCGCGGTCGAGAAGGCGGTGTACTCGTCGGCCCCCTGGCCGGCGTTCGTCCAGCAGATCTGGACGTCCTCGTTGGTCTCGTTGAACTGGTCCACGACCTGCTCGAAGGCCGGGTACCAGGCCCACACGCTGACCTGCTCGGCGTCGGGGTTGGGGATCGAGTTCGTGCAGGACGACGAACCGCCGCCGCCGCCACCACCGCCGTCCCCGCCCTCGCCGTCCCCGCCCGAGCACGCGGCGAGCACGGTGATCACGCCGAGAGCGGCTGCGCCGACGGCGGTGCGTCGGCGGGCCGAGCTGCGAATGCCCTGCATGCGAATCCTCCTTGATTCGACCGGAGGCTCGTGCCGTCCGGAAGCTGAGAGACGACCGGACGAGAGCCCGTGCGTCTACATCGATGCAGAAGTAAGAATGCAACGATGTAGATCGGGAGTCAAGGCCCGGGTCGGAACTGGTGGAACTGGACTGCGCCGAGCTCAGGCAGGGCGGTCGTGACCGGGCTCGGTCGACCCCCGGACGACGATCGTGTAGTCCGCGACCACACGGTGCGGTGCGGTCGCCCCACGGCTGCCGATCCTGGTCGAGAGCATCTCGACAGCCGTCCTGGCGATCTGCTCGCGGCCGGGGTCGACGGTCGTCAGGCCCGGGTTGGCGTACGCACCTTCGTCGATGTCGTCGAAGCCGATCACCGCGACGTCCTCCGGGATGCGCAGCCCTCGGAGCTGGAGCTCGTGCATCGCACCGAGGGCCAGGGCGTCGTTGAGACCGAAGACCGCGTCGGGGCGGACCCCCGCGTCGAGCATGGACGCCATGGCCTCGGCCCCCGTCGCCCGGTGCCACAGGCCCGCGGGTCCCAGCAGGGCGTCGTCGGGCGGGATCCCGGCCTCGGCGAGGGCGGCGAGATGCCCCGTCAGGCGCAGCCCGGCCGAGCCGACCACCTCCCCCGGGTGCACCCCGATCACGGCGATCCGACGCCGACCGAGGCCCAGCAGGTACGCCGTGGCCGCCCGCGCGGCCTCGACGTTGTCCATCGTGACGTGGTCGACGGGGTCGTGGAAGATCCGTTCGCCCAGCAGCACGAGCGGGAAGTCGACCTCGAGGCGGGCCTCGTCGCCCTCACCGAGCGCGAGGGGGCTGTAGATGAGCCCGTCCGTCAGGTGCCGCCGCACCCCGGAGAGCACGTCCAGCTCGCGCTCCCGGCGCCCGCCGTGCTGCTCGATGATCACCGTCAGCCCCTGCTCGTCGGCCGCCTCGATCACGGCGTCGGCGAGCTCGGCGAAGTACGGCAGGCTCAGCTCGGGCAGGGCGAGGGCGATGATGCCGGTGCGCCCCGTCCGCAGGTTCCGTGCTGCCGCGTTCACCTGGTAGTCGAGCGCCTGGATCGCGTCGAGGACGCGCTGCCGCGTGCTCTCGCGGATGTAGGGGTAGCCGTTGACGACGTTCGAGACCGTCTTGATCGAGACGCCGGCGCGCTGCGCGACGTCCTGCATGGTTGCCGCCATCGGACCGCCCTCTCGGTGACACGCGCCAGCTCCTCCCCAGGTGCGGGGACGGTGCGGGCACGCCGACCGTGGCTGGACCGCCCCGAGCCTACATCGTTGTAGAGGCTCGCGTCCGCCCCGCTACGAGGAAGCCCGGACACACCGCGGGCCCGGCACTCACGTACCGGGCCCGGAGGTCATCGCGTCGCCCGACGACCGGGCGGACGACTACTTCTTGTTGCGACGCTGGTGGCGCGTCTTGCGCAGCAGCTTGCGGTGCTTCTTCTTGGCCATGCGCTTACGGCGCTTCTTGATGACGGAGCCCATGGGTCCTCGCAATGTGATCGGTTCTGCGCGAACCGCGGGCCGGAAGCACCGGACCACTGACGCGCTTGGAAAGTCCGCCACTCACTCTACCCGGTCCGGGGACTCCCCGTGCCAGCGAGGCCCCAGGGGGCAGCGAGCGCCGGGCCCGACGGCGCCAGGGGGGTGGCGGTCAGGAGGACAGGCGGTTGCCCTGGCTCCCCTGCTCGCCCTCGACCGAGGACGCCGCGAGGTAGGCCTCGAGGGCGTCCTGCGGGACGCGGAAGGATCGCCCCACCCGCACGGCGGGCATCTCACCGCCGTGGACGAGGCGGTAGACGGTCATCCGGGACACGCGCATGGTGTCAGCCACCTCGGCGACGGTCAGGTACCGCATCCGCGGCTCCGGCCCACTGCTCATGCTGCCCCGATCTGGAACCAGTCCGGGCGCACCCTCAGGCGCGCCCGGTTCCTTTCGCCACGACCCCTGCCGCAGCGCTGCTCAACCCTAGGGCCTGACGGTGCTGGAGTGAAAGGGGTGAAGGGTGTGACATCCCGACGGACGCTCGTGCCCGGGGCAGGATCACCCGTACGGGCCAGGCTGCGAGGTGCGATCGCACTCAGTCGTACAGGGCGTCGAGGTCGTGGTGGTGGAAGACCGCCTGGCGGGTGGCCATGATGAGGCGGTCGACGAGGTCCCCGGGGTCGTACCCCTCGGACCACGGGCGGGGCAGCACGAGGTCCTCGTCCCCCATGGTCACGGGGCCGGGCCCCCCGAGCACCGTGGCGACGTGCTCGAGCCACGCCTCGGGGACCGCGGCGGCCGGGTCGACGGGGTGGTGCGTCGCGATCCCCACGAGGTGGGCCCACGCACGAGGGACGACGTCGACCACCGCGTAGCCGCCGCCCCCCAGCGCGACCCAGCGTCCCTCGCACACCTCGTGCGCGAGGTCGTGCACCATGCCCATCGCGTGGCGCTGGGCATCCACCGAGACCGCGAGGTTCGTCAGCGGGTCCGCCCCGTGCGCGTCGCACCCGTGCTGGCTCACGATCAGCTCGGGTCGGAACGTCCGCACCAGGGGCTCGACCACCGCGGCGACCGCACGCAGCCACGGCGTCCCGGTGGTCCCCGAGGGGAGCCCCACGTTGACGGCCCGGCCTCGCGCGTGGGGGCCGCCGACGTCGGTCGGGTGGCCGGTGCCCGGGAACAGGGTGTGCCCGCTCTCGTGGACCGAGACCGTGAGCACCCGCGGGTCGTCCCAGAACGCCCGCTCGACGCCGTCCCCGTGGTGCGCGTCGACGTCCACGTACGCGACCCGCTCGGCGCCGGCGTCGAGCACCGCGCGGATCGCCGCGACCGCGTCGTTGTACACGCAGAAGCCCGAGGCGTGGTCGACCATGGCGTGGTGCATGCCTCCGGTCAGGTTGACCGCGTGGTCCGCCTCGGCCTGCCAGACCGCCAGGGCGGCCTCGACGCTGCCCGTCACCACCCGGGCCGCGGCCTCGTGCATGCCGGGGAAGACGGGGTCGTCGCTCGTCCCGAGACCGTGCACCAGGTCGAGGGTCCCGTCCAGCGAGGCGGCGCGGACGGCGGCGACGTAGCCCGGGGCGTGGGCCGTCTCGAGGAGGGCGTCCGCGGCAGGGGCCGCTCCCACGAGCTCGACCCCGGGGAGCGCGGTCAGCCCCAGGTCCTCCACCAGACGCATCGTGAGGTCCAGGCGCAGCGGCGCCATGGGGTGGCCGTCACCGAAGTCGTAGCCGAGCATCTCCGTGGACCACACGAGGCGGGTGCGGTGCGGGCCCGGCGAGGTCATGCCTCACCGTAGCCGGAGGTCGGGCCCACGCGCGGGCCACGCCGCCCGCGGAGGCGGCCGCTACGCCGCGGACGTGCCAGAGTTGGACGTCGGTCACCGGGACCGTCGGACGCAGCGAGAGCGGGAGGTGCGGGGTGGCACTGCCGCGACCCTTGCTCGTCGCGCGCGAGATGGTCGACCAGGTCGCCCGGCAGACGCCCGCCCGCCTGGCGCTGACGGTCTTCGCGAGCGTCATCGCGGTCTTCACGGCCCTGCTGCTCACCCCGCAGGCCACCTCGAGCGGGCGGTCGGCCCCCTTCGCCGACGCGCTCTTCACCGCGACCTCCGCGGTGTGCGTCACGGGGCTGGTCACGGTCGACACCGGCACCTACTGGTCCGGGTTCGGCCAGACGGTCATCCTCGTCGGGATCAAGGTCGGCGGTCTGGGCGTGATGACCCTGGCCTCCTTGCTCGGTGTCGCCGTCTCGAGGCACATGGGCCTCACCCAGCGCATGCTGACCGCCCGGGAGACGCGCACGACCAAGCTCGGCGAGGTCGGCACGCTGCTGCGCACCGTCATCCTCGCCTCGACCGCGGTCGAGCTCGCGGCGGCCCTGGTCCTCGTCCCCCGGTTCCTCTACCTCGGGTACGACACCGTCACCTCGTTCTGGTGGGGCATCTTCTACGCGATCTCAGCCTTCAACAACGCCGGGTTCGTGCCCAACGCCGAGGGGATGGTCCCGTTCACGGGGGACGCGTTGATCGAGGTGCCGATCATGGCCGGGGTCTTCATCGGCTCCCTCGGCTTCCCGGTCATCCTCAACGTCGCCCGTACCTGGAGCGCCCCGCGGCGCTGGGCGCTGCACACCAAGCTCACGGTGATCACCTCGAGCCTGCTGCTCGTGGTGGGCGCCCTGGTGATCGGGGCCTCGGAGTGGAACCGCACCGAGACCTACGGCGACCTCAGCTGGTCGAGCAAGCTGCTCAACACCGTCTTCGCGAGCGTCAACACCCGGTCGGGAGGGTTCAGCACCGTCCCCGTGAGCGAGATGAACGAGACCACGTGGCTCGTGTCCGACGCGCTCATGTTCGTCGGGGGCGGCAGCGCCTCGACCGCCGGTGGGCTCAAGGTGACGACGCTCGCGGTGCTCTTCCTCGCGATCCGCGCCGAGGCCCGCGGCGACCGCGACCTGGAGGCCTTCGGCCGTCGTCTGCAGCACGACATCGTGCGCGTCGCGATCGCCGTGTCCTTCATGAGTGCGACGATCGTGCTGGTCGCGACCCTGGTGCTGCTCGAGATCACCGGGCTGAGCCTCGACGTGGTGCTCTTCGAGACGATCAGCGCCTTCGCGACCTGCGGGCTGAGCACCGGCATCACCGGTGACCTGCCCAGCAGCGCCAAGTACATCCTGTCCGTCCTGATGTTCGTCGGCCGTACCGGGCCGATGACCCTCGCCGGGGCCCTCGCCCTGCGCGACCGTCGGCGCGTGGTGCGCCTACCGGAAGAGAGGCCCATCGTTGGCTGAGGACAAGAACAAGAACGCGGGGGTCCTGGTGATCGGGCTCGGCCGGTTCGGCGGAGCCATCGCCAACACCCTCGACCGCCTGGGCCACGACGTGCTCGCGGTCGAGAAGTCGGCCGACCTGGTGCAGTACTGGTCGGGCCGGGTGCCCGTGATCGAGGCCGACCTGACCAACCCCGACGCCGTCGAGCAGGTCGGCGCGAAGGACTTCCGTGTCGCGGTGGTGGGGGTCGGCACCTCCCTCGAGGCGAGCGTGCTCATCACCGGGAACCTCGTGGACATCGGCGTGCCGCAGATCTGGGCCAAGGCCGTCTCGGTCGAGCACGCCCGCATCCTGCAGCGGATCGGCGCGCACCACGTGGTCCTGCCCGAGGCGGATGCCGGCAACCGGGTCGCGCACCTGGTCTCGGGGAAGCTGCTCGACTACATCGAGGTCGAGGACGGCTTCACCATCGTCAAGATGCGGCCCCCGCACGAGACCCAGGGCTTCACGATCGGCCAGTCGCAGATCCGCAAGAAGTACGGCGTGACGGTGATCGGGGTCAAGCCCCCCGGCGAGGAGTTCGTGTACGCCACCGAGGAGACCCGCATCTCGGCCAACGACCTGCTCATCGTCTCGGGCCACGCCGACCTGCTCGAGAGGTTCGCCGCCCGCCCGTAGGCCTCGGCGTGCCTCAGCTGCCGAGGTAGCGCCCGGGCCGGTGGTTCATGATGAGGACCAGGTTGAGCAGCGCAGCCCCGAGGGCCGAGGCCGCGACGATGGCCGGGGGCGCCACGGTGAGGGCCGCCAGGATGATCGCCACGTCGCACCCGAGCTGCACGTAGCCGGCCCGCACGCCCCAGGTGTCCTGCACGATGAGAGCCAGGGTGTTGAAGCCCCCCATGCTCCCGTTGTGCCGGAAGAGGATGAGCATCCCCACCCCGGCGAGCAGGCTGCCGGTCAGTGCGCCGTAGAGCGGGGGCACGGGCGCGAGGTCGAGCAGGCCGGCGTGGACCTCGGCCCCTCCACCGACCAGGCCGATCGCGACCAGGGTCCGCGTGCCGAAGGCCCACCCGCGCCGCCACGTCCCCAGGGCCAGGAAGGGCAGGTTCACCAGGAGGAACAGCAGCCAGAACGGCAGGCCGGCGGCGTACACCAGGAGCAGGGAGAGCCCCGCCGTCCCCCCCGTGACCGCCCCGCCCGCGTCGAGCAGGGCGACGCCCAGCGCGGCGAGGTAGGTGCCGACCAGCGTCGCCACGACGTCCTCGACCCAGGAGTGACGGACGGGGGCGAAGGCACCGGGCCCAGGGGTCGCTGCGACGGGGGCTGTGCTGCCGGAGGGGTTCGAGATGCTCACGCGCCGATGGAACCACATCGAGGGGGTCCTGGTCGGCGGTGGCCCGGGGCGCCCCACGGGGGCAGACTCGGTGGGTGAGCACGAGCCATCGGTACCAGGTCGAGATCCTGCACCTGCTCGTCTCCCCCGAGCACGCGTACTTCGGACGAGCCAAGGACGGTCCGGCCGAGGTGACGACCACCGATGCCGACCAGGTCGAGGTGGTCGCCGGGCAGGGCCTCGTCGGCGACCGGTTCTACGGCAAGGCCGCGCACATGGACGCGGCCGTCACGCTCTTCGCCGTCGAGGCCCTCGAGGCCATTGCGGACGAGCTCGGTGCCGGGCCCTTCGATCCGCTCCTGCCACGGCGGAACGTCGTGCTGCGGGGGGCCGAGCTCGCGCCGCTCGTGGGCGAGGAGATCCTCCTCGAGCAGGACGGCGGGTCGGTTCGCCTGCGCGTCGGCCGCCCCGCGAACCCGTGCGCCTGGATGGACCGCGTCCTGGCCCCGGGGGCCCACGCCGCGATGCGTGGACGGGGCGGGGTGCGCTGCCGCCCCCTGACCAGCGGGCCGTTGCGCCGAG
>NZ_JALPKN010000380.1 GCF_023630195.1 Actinotalea sp. C106
GGGCCGCGACCCGCGAGCGCATCCGCGCCTCGGCCGAGGCCCTCGGGTACCGGTCCAACGCGCTGGCCCGGGCCCTGGTGCAGGGCCGCACGGGGCAGCTCGGCGTGGTCGTGACCGACCTGACGAACCCGTACCACGCCGACGTCGCCCTGGGGGTCGAGGAGGCTGCGACCCGGCAGGGCCTCGGGGCGCTCATCGCCCACGGCCGACGGGACCCCGCCCGGCTCGCGGCCCACCTCGAGGCGATGCTGTCCCTCAACGTCGACGGCCTGGTGGTGGTCAGCTCGCGGGTCAGGCCCGAGGTGCTCGCCACCTGCGCCCGGCAGGTCCCGGTGGTCGTCGTCGGGCGGCCCGAGGAGCTGCCCGCGGGGGTCGATGCGGTCGCCAACCACGACGCCGCCGGGGCCCGCCTGGCCGTGGCCCACCTCGCGCAGCTGGGCCACCGCGAGATCGGCTTCGTCACGACCTCACGCCGCCCCACCGCCCGGGCACGCCATGAGGGGTACGCGCAGGCCCTGGTCGAGCTCGACCTCGGGGCCGAGCGCACGTGGACGGTCGAGGGGCCCGAGGAGGTCGCCGGCGCCCTGACGGAGCTGCTCGCCGCGGGGTGCACCGCCGTGCTGGGCAACAACGACCTGACCGCGGTGGCCCTGCTGGACCACGCCCATGACGCCGGCCTCGACCTGCCCGGCGGGCTCTCGGTGGTCGGCTACGACGACACCAGGCTGGCCACGACCGTCCGCCCGCGGCTGACCAGCCTCGACCAGGGCGGTGCGGCCCTCGGGGCGGCTGCGGTCGAGCTGCTCGGCGAGCGGGACGCGGGCCGACGGGAGGACCGGCACCTGGTCCTCGAACCCACGCTCCGTGCTCGCACCTCGACCGGGCCGCCGACGGGCCAGGGGTGACCGGGCTCCGGTAGCGGCACTACCGTGGCCAGCACTGGACACGGCGGACCGGACCCGGAGCGGCGGGCCCGTGCCCTGCGTCCGCAGCGACGAGGGTGGGGACCATGGGGCGGCAGGACAGGGCGACCACGGCCACGGCAGCGCAGGACCGGGCGACCACGGCCGCGACGGCGGCGGCGGCGACCGACCTGCTGCGCGCGGTCCTGGCCCTCGCAGCCGACCTCGACCTGCCGAGCCTCCTCGAGCGCTTCGTCGACGCCTCGACCGCGATGACCGGAGCGCGCTACGGGGCCATCAACATCCTGGACGACCTGGGCGCCTCGACCACCTTCGTCCAGAGCGGGGTGACCCCCGAGACGGTCGCCGCCCTGGCCCACCCGCCGCACTCGACCGGGGTGCTCGGGCAGATCCCGGCCGAGGGCTTCCTGCGCCTCGAGGACCTCACCCTGCACCCGGCCTTCGGGGGCCTGCCCGCCGGGCACCCACCCATGGGCTCGTTCCTGGGCACCGCGGTCCGCGTGCAGGACGCGGTCTACGGCTACCTGTACCTCTCCGAGAAGGAAGCAGGCTTCGACGACGAGGACGAGGCCGTCGTCGGGGCCCTGGCCGCGGCCGCCGCGGTGGCCATCCAGAACGCCGAGCTCTACGCCGTCGAGCGACGGCGCGAGGGCTGGCTCACCGCCGGCCAGCGCATCACGACCATGCTGCTGGAGGGGTCGGACCAGGAAGAGGTGCTCAGTCAGGTCGCGTGCTCGGCCCGGGAGATCGACGGGGCGGATACCGTCGCCCTGGCCCTGCCGGGGATCGACGGGGAGCTGGTGCTCGAGATCGTCGACGGGCAGGGGTACGACGACCTGTTCGGCGTGGTGCTGCCGCGCACCGGGCGCGCCTGGAGCGCCTTCCGGAGCGGTCGCGGGCAGATCGTGCCCTCCCTCGCACGGATCCCGGGGATCATGCCCGAGCTGCGGGGCTACGGGCCGGCCCTCTACGCGCCCCTGCGCTCGGCGGGCGAGAGCGTCGGGGTGCTCATGGTGCTGCGCCGGCTCGGGGCGTCGCCGTTCATCCCGAGCGACCTGGCCCTGGCGCAGTCCTTCGCGGGGCAGGCGGCCCTGGCCTTCGTCCTCGCCGAGGCCCGGCACGCCGAGGACGCCGCGGTGCTGCACGACGAGCGCATGCGCATCGCCCGCGACCTGCACGACCTCGCCATCCAGCAGCTCTTCGCCGCGGGCATGCAGCTCGAGACCGCCCGGCACCGGGCCGACGACGAGGCCCGCCTGCCCGGCCTGCTGGGGGTCCTCGAGGGGGCACGGGACAGCGTGGACTCGGCCGTACGGCAGATCCGGGTCATCGTGCGCACCCTCGACAGCCCCGACGAGACCACCTCCCTGGTCGAGCGGGTGCGCCGCGAGGCCCGCGGGGCGCAAGCCTGCTACGGCGTCCCCGCGAGCCTGACGATCACCCTCGACGGCCGCCCCGTGGACTCGGCGCAGGTCGAGCAGGGCGACGTCGACCGGATCGACGCCGCCCTCGGCACGTCCCGGGCCGACGACGTCGTCGCCGTGGTGCGCGAGGGCCTCGCGAACGCAGCCCG
>NZ_JALPKN010000381.1 GCF_023630195.1 Actinotalea sp. C106
CCCTGCGCCCCCGGCGCCGCCCGCCCCGGACCACGCCCGGCCGCTGGCCGACCAGCTCGGGGTCCGGCTCGCCGGCCTGCGCAGCGCCGGCGAGGGCCAGCACGTGCTCACCATGCGCGTCGACCCCGAGAGCATCGGACCGATCAGGGTGGTCGCGCACATCGGGCCCGAGGGGGTGCGGATCGAGCTGCTCGGGGCGACCGAGCAAGCCCGTGAGGCACTTCGCGGGGCCCTGCCGGACCTGCGCCGTGACCTCGTCGCTGCCGGCTTCCCTGCCGACCTCGGCCTGGGCGGTGACGGCAAGGGCGGCCTCAAGGGCGACGGGACCGGCGCCGATGCTCAGGGCAAGGGCACCTCGACCGGCGAAGGCACCGACCTGACCGACACCGACGACGACGGCGACGACGCCTCGGCACCCACCGGGCTGCACCGCGGCCTCGACCTGACCCTCTGACAGGGAGAACCACCCATGAGCATCATGCCGACCGAGACGACCGTCGCGGCCACCTCCCTGCACTCGACCGCCACCCCGGCGACCGAGGCCAAGAAGGAGATGGACTCCGAGGTCTTCCTCGCGCTCCTCGTGGCGCAGCTGCGCAACCAGGACCCCACGTCCCCCATGGACACCACCGAGATGATGGCCCAGTCCACGCAGCTCGCGTCCATGGAGCAGCTGACCGCCCTCACGGACACCTCGCGGGAGAGCTTCGCCCTGCAGATGCGCGTCGCGGCTGCCGGGATGGTCGGCCAGGAGGTCAGCTTCGTCGACGCCGACGGCGTCACGCAGACCGGCATCGCCGACTCCGTCTCCTTCGCCTACGAGGTGCCGCAGGTCAAGGTCGGCGAGTGGACCATCCCGCTCGACGCCGTGTCCCTCGTGCGTGCCGCAGGGAACCAGGCCGGTGGCGCCGCCGCCGGCTCCACCAGCCCGTCGGGCTCCACCACCCCGTCCACCGACTCCTCGACCCCCACCTCCGGCAGCGCCGGAACCGCTGCCTGACCAGGCCGCTCCACCACTCGAAGGGAAACTCCCATGCTGCGCTCACTCTTCTCCGGCATCAGCGGTCTCCGGGCACACCAGACGATGCTCGACGTCACCGGCAACAACATCGCCAACGTCAACACCACGGGCTTCAAGGCCTCCCAGACGCAGTTCCAGGACACGCTCTCCCAGGTGCTCACCAATGCCGGTGGCGCCCAGCCCGGCCTCGGTGGCACCAACCCGGCGCAGGTCGGCCTCGGCGTGCAGGTCGCCGGTGTCACGACCAACTTCCAGCAGGGCGCGGCCCAGCTGACCAACCGCTCGACCGACATGATGATCTCGGGCGACGGGTTCTTCATGGTCCGCAAGGGCAACGAGCAGTTCTACACGCGGGCCGGGGCGTTCAGCTTCGACGCGACCGGTCAGCTCGTGACCCCCGACGGCGGCCTGGTCCGCGGCTGGGCGGCCGACGCCAACGGGAACGTCGACACCAACGGGCCACTGTCCGACATGCGGCTGCCGATCGCGACCCTCATGGGTGCGACGGCCACGACGGCGGCGAGCTTCGAGGGCAACCTTCCCTCCGAGGCGGCGGCGGGCACCGTGCTCAACCGTGAGGTCGACGTGTACGACGGCGCGGGCAACATGACCTCGCTGCAGCTCGCCTTCACCCGGACCGCAGCGGGCTGGGACGTCGCGGCCACCCGCAACGGTGCCGTGGTCGGCACCAGCGCGATGACCTTCAACGCGGCCGGGCAGCTGACCGGTGGTGGCACCCTCAACGCCGGGGGCATCGCGGTCAACCTGAGCACGACCACCGGCTTCGCGGGGCTCGACACCATCAAGGCCTCGACGCAGGACGGGCGTGCGGCAGGCTCGCTGCAGTCCTTCACGATCAACGCCGACGGCACCCTGATGGGCTCGTTCAGCAACGGCCTCAAGCAGGCCGTCGGACGCGTGTCCCTCGCGACCTTCGCCAACCCGGCGGGCCTCGAGAAGGCCGGCGGCTCGCTGTACCGCACGAGCATCAACTCGGGCGAGGCCCAGGTCGGTGCCGCGGGCACGGATGGCCGTGGCTCGCTCACCGGCGGTGCGCTCGAGATGTCGAACGTGGACCTCTCGGCCGAGTTCACCAATCTGATCATCGCCCAGCGCGGGTTCCAGGCGAACAGCCGCGTCATCACCACCTCGGACGAGATGCTCCAGGAGCTCGTCAACCTCAAGCGCTGATCCACCCTCGCGCCAGGACGTGCGGCCTCCGGCCCACCACGTCCTGGCGCGAGACCAGCACCACCGCGTGCACGAACCCCGTGCGGCCACCGGCCTGCGGGGTTCTTGCGCGCCCGGGTCCGGAGCGAGGCCCCCGCTGGGCCGACCATCCCCGCCGTCCCCCGGCCGCACTCCTGAGTCGGCGTTGGGGTCGGTTCAGGTCACTATCCGACCCCGTGCGGCCACCGGCCTGCGGGGTTCTTGCGCGCCCGGGTCCGGAGCGAGGCCCCCGCT
>NZ_JALPKN010000382.1 GCF_023630195.1 Actinotalea sp. C106
ACTTGGTCCCGATGTCGATGCGCGGCCGGGCGAAGACCCCGCCGTGGGCGCAGACCGTGAGGCCGAGGTCGGCGTGGTGCTCGCGCGCCGGCCACCGGGGCGCAGGCTCCCCTGCGGTGCCCTCGGCACCGTCGGCGCTGCCCTCGGGCCGGGCCTGCGGCTGGGACGCGACCAGCACTCTGGACTTCTGCCGCGCGAGCCGGGCCTCGACCTGGCCGAAGGACCGGCCGAGCACCTCGTTCATCGAGCGGGTCATGTGCTTGAGTCGCCCCCCGGCGAAGACCTGCACCTCGGGGTGGGCCCACCGGGCGACGAGCGCGGCGGTCTCCTCGAGGGAGTCCAGGGCCCGCGGCAGCTGCAGGAGCACCACGCGCGCGCCCTCGAGCCCGGCCTGGTCGAGCTCGACCGAGGTCCAGGCCTCGTCGAGCCCCGCGCGGGCCGAGTTCGCCTCGAGGGCGCGTCGGCCGCTGCGGGCGTCCTGGTGCACCCGCAGCCCGGTCTGCCCGTGCAGGGCAGCGGCACCGAGGGTGATGGCCCCGTAGCGGTCCTCGATCACGACGACGCTGCCGGCCGGCGCGGCCGCGAGGGCCTCGGCGGCGTCGTCGAGCAGCAGACGATCGGTCGCGTCGACGGCCACCAGCTCACGGGACTCGACGTCGGGCCAGCGGCGCAGGTCGTCGAAGGAGAAGTCGTTCGCGGGGGGCTCCATGGGCCCAGCCTCGCACCTCCGCGCAGGGCCGGCCGCCACGGGCGGGCCCGGTCAGGGCCGCGAACGGGACCCCCGCACCGGGACCGCCGTGCACGGAGCGCTCATCCCGCGGGCCCTCCGGCCGATCACATGAGCAGCCCGTCCCGAGAGAGGCACTGCCATGGCGCCCGAGCAGCCCAGCGCCGCCGACACGCCTGGACCGTCGCGGCGGCCCCGCGCCACGCGGATCGCCGACCTGCTCGACGACGCTCGCGCCCGCATCGGCCCGCCGACCCCGTCCACCACGACGGGCCCGCTGCCCGTCAACGAGGTCGAGCGCTCGGTGTACCGCGACCGCCTGACCGGCCTGCCCAACCGGCTCAGCCTCGAGCAGGAGATGACCCGCCTCGAGGCCGCCGGGGCGTCGATGACCATCGTGGTGCTCGACGTCGACGACTTCCGCGCGATCAACGACGCCCGCGGCGCCGAGACCGGGGACGCCGTGCTGCGGGCCATCGGCTCACGCCTCGCGGGCTACGAGGGTCTGCGGGCCTTCCACCTGGGCGGGGACGAGTTCGCCCTGCTCGGGGCCGAGGCCAAGGGCCCGGCCGGGCTCGGCCTCCTGGTCTCCCGGCTGCAGACCGAGCTCGCGCGCCCCTGGCCGGTCTGCTCGGTCCCGGTGACGCTGAGCGCGAGCATCGGGGTCGCCACCGGTCCGCTGGCCGACGGCATCCGCGGTCACCAGGTGCTGCGGATCGCCGACGACGCGATGCACCAGGCCAAGCGTGAGGGACCGGGCCGCGTGGCGGTGCGGGACGAGGACGCGACCCAGCGGCTCGCCCTGCGCACGCGGCTCGCCGAGCGGCTCGAGGGGGCCGCGGGGCGGGGCGAGCTCGAGGTGCACTACCAGCCGATCCTGCGGGTGGCCGACCGCAGCTGGGCGACGGTCGAGGCGCTGGTCCGGTGGAACACCCCCGACGGCGTGGTCCCACCCTCGGAGTTCATCCCGCTGGCCGAGGAGTCCGGGCAGATCGGGCGGATCGGTGCCTGGGTCCTCGAGCGGGCCGTCGCCGACCTGGCGGTGCTGCGCGCCCGCACCGGCCTCACGCCCCGGGTCAACGTCAACGTCTCGGCCGAACAGCTGACCGACCCCCTGTTCCTCGGCTCGGCCGCCGACCTGCTGCGGTCCTCGGGGCTCGAGCCGCGCTCGGTGGTCCTCGAGCTGACCGAGTCCCTGCTGCTGGTCGACCCCGAGGCCGCGATCGCTGCCCTGACCGAGGCCCACGCCGCGGGGCTGGGCCTGGCCCTGGACGACTTCGGCACCGGCTACTCCTCCCTGTCCTACCTCGTGCGCCTGCCCTTCGACGTGGTCAAGCTGGACCGGTCCTTCGTCACCGAGATCGCGACCTCGACGCGGGCCCAGCGCCTGGTGGGCGCCCTGGTGCAGATCGCCCACGACCTCGACATGAAGGTCACCGTCGAGGGGGTCGAGACCGAGGAGCAGCTCGCCGCCCTGGCCGCGGTAGGTTGCGACACGGTCCAGGGCTACCTGTTCTCCCGACCGCTGCCCCTCGAGGCCCTCATCGCCGCGGCGGCGACGCCCGCGTGAGACCCCTAGCCTGGACCCCGACCGAACGCCCGCCCGACGACGACGTGAGGCCACCCATGGTCGACGACCTGACCACCCGAGCCCCCGGCCCCCGGAGGCGCACCCCGAGCGCTCGCCAGCCCCGGCGCCTAGCCCCGAGCGCTCGCCAGCTCGCGACCCTCGCCCTGACCCTCAC
>NZ_JALPKN010000383.1 GCF_023630195.1 Actinotalea sp. C106
GGCGATCTGGGCCGGGCTCGGGGCAGCAGGCAGGGCGGGGCTCTGGGCGGGGGGCAGTGTCGCCGCGCTGTGGGCCGGCGCCGTGGGCGGGAGGCCCGAGGCGTCGACGAAGAGCGAGACGGGGAAGCGGACGGTCGCGAGGGTACCGGTGCCGGACGGGCCGTGAGCGAGCTCGACGACCGCCCCCAGGCGGTTGGCGATGCGCCCGACGACGAACAGGCCGAGGCGCTGAGCCCCGAGCACGTCGCCGGCCGAGGTCGTGCGGATCTTGGTGTTCGCGTCGAGGATCTCCTCGGGGGTCATGCCGAGGCCCTGGTCGAGGACCGTGACGAGCACGTGGTGCTCGTCCACCCCGGTCGAGACCTGCACCGGGGTGCCGGGGTCGGAGAAGACCGTCGCGTTCTCGAGCAGCTCGGCCAGGAGGTGGGCGGCCGGCAGGGCCGTGTGCCCGAGCATCGTGGGGTCCACGGGCAGGTCGAGCTGGACGCGCTCGTAGTGCTCGATCTCCGAGGAGGCGGTCCGGATGACGTCCGAGGTGGGCAGGGTCTCGCGGAGCCGACGACCGGTGTCGATGCCGGCGAGCACGAGGAGGGACTCGGCGTTGCGGCGCATCCGGGTCGCGAGGTGGTCGAGGCGGAACAGGTCCGCCAGGGTCTTCGGGTCCTCCTCGGAGCGCTCGAGGGCGTCGATGAAGGACAGCTGCCGGTTGAGGAGAACCTGGTCGCGACGAGCCACGTTGACGAACATCTCGGCGATCGACCCACGCAGGGCCGCCTGCTCCTGGGCCACCTGGATGGTCGTGGAGTTGACGTCGTTGAAGGCGGTGGCCAGCTGGCCGATCTCGTCCCGGGAGGTCACGGGGATGTGGGCCAGGGTGAGGTCGGGCCCCTGACCGGGGATCGCCACCTGGTCCACGAGTCGCGGCAGCTCCTCACGGACCTCGCCCGCGGCGCGGGTCAGGCGCCGCAGCGGGTTGACGATCTGGCGCGCGATGGTGAGCGCGACGGCGATCGAGATGATGACGGCGAGCACGGTCAGCGCGATGGTCAGGACGGCGGTGCGCAGTGCGTTGGCCGCGACCTCGTCGGCCTGGGCCTCCTCGGCCGCACTCAGGTCGGCGACGACCGGGGCGTACAGGTCGATCTGCCCCTGGGAGGTCTCGACCCACTGCGCGGGGTCGATGAAGCTGAGGTAGTTCTCCTGGCCGGAGGTCGCGAGGCTGCGGAAGTTGCCGTAGGTCTGCAGGCCGGTGACCAGGCCCGGGACCTCGATACCCAGCTGGAGCTGGGCGACGGCGAGGGCTGCGGACTCCTGCTGGATGTCCGTCGCGGGGAACAGGGCGGCGAGGAGCTGCAGGTCGGGACCCGAGCGCGCCGAGCCCTGGAGAACCTCGTTGCCGAAGACCTGCTCCTGCTCGTACTTCTCCGCGAGGCTCGCGACGGCGGTCTGCCCGGTGATGATCGCGGCGAGCTCACGGTCGTCGAGGGCGTTGGCCACGACCTCGGGGAAGGCGGTGACCCGCTCGACGACGGTCGTGTAGCCGGTGAAGGCGAGGCGCATGGTCACGTCACCCGAGTCGACCGCCCGGCGCAGGGTGTCGAGCTCGGTCAGCTGGTCGCGCAGACCGGTCACCGCACGGTCCGTCAGGGCTCCGAGCTCGATCTCGGCCGCCTCACGCGAGGCGGCGCCGATCGCGTCGTTGGTCGTCGCGCGGACGCGACCCAGCTCGGCACTGGCGTCGGCACGCTCCTCGGGAGCAGCGGTCACGACCGCGAGGGTCGCCGCGCGCTCGTCCTGCATGGCCGCTGTCAGCTCGCGGGTGCGGTCGAGGGCACTGAGGAGCTGGGTGACGGTCCGTGAGGTCTGCACGTCGTCGATCGCCTGGGCACTGACGGCGCCGGCGAGGACGAACAGCACGAGGACAGGCACGGAGAGGGCTGCGAGGACCTTTCCTCGGATGCCGAGCCTGCGAAGCATGGTGTCTCCTTCACTGTGCGGAGTGCGCACTGCCGCACGAGGTGCTGGATGACGGCTGGGGACCGGGGTTAGAACCCGCCGTCGCACAGTCATCGGCTCGGAGGGCCCCTGGCATGAGGCCTATTCGCAAACTCGTCGACCGCGGGACACCATATCGGTGCATTTTCACCCGCCTGCAAGACTCGCCTCATGAGAGCCGTCGTCATCTCCTCCCCCGGGGGTCCTGAGGTCCTCACCACGACCTCCCTGCCCGACCCGGTCGCGGGCCGCGGCGAGGTCGTCCTCGAGGTAGCCGCTGCCGGGGTCAACAACGCTGACCTGCTGCAACGTGCCGGCCACTACCCGCCCCCGGCGGGTGCCCCCGACTGGCCGGGACTCGAGGTCTCGGGGACCGTCGCCGAGGTCGGGCCCGACGCCGGCCCGTGGCGCGTCGGGGACCGCGTGGTCGCGCTGCTGGACGGCGGGGGCTACGCGAGCCGTGTGAAGTCGGAGG
>NZ_JALPKN010000384.1 GCF_023630195.1 Actinotalea sp. C106
CACAGCCTCAGTTCCACCCGGCCCGGCCCGGCCCGGCCCGGCCCGGCTGGACCCGGCTGGGGCGGGTGACGCCGATCCTGAGGACCGGGGTCGATCGGGGTCACCATCTGACCCCGATCGACCCCACTATGCGCACGACGGGCGCTGACATCGCGCCGGGCGCCCCCGCGGCCGGAGCTGTCGGCTGCGCCCGCGGGGTGTCGGCCGGTCCCAGTACGGTGAGGGCATGACACACGCCGAGGACCCGCGCACCGCCCCGTCGATCCGCTGGGGGGTCCTCGGCCCCGGGGGGATCGCCCGCACCTTCGCCCGCGCCGTCCGCGACCACACCTCGTCACGGATCGTCGCGGTCGGATCGCGTAGCGAGGAGCGCGCCGCCGCCTTCGCCTCGGAGTTCCGTGTCCCGACCGTGCACGGCAGCTACGAGGAGCTCGTGGCCGACCCCGCCGTCGAGGCCGTCTACGTGGCCTCGCCGCACTCCGAGCACCGGGCCCACGCCCTGCTCGCGATCGCCGCGGGCAAGCACGTGCTGGTCGAGAAGTCCTTCGCGCGCAACGCGGCCGAGGCCCAGGAGGTCGTCGACGCCGCCCGGGCGGCCGGGGTCTTCGTCATGGAGGCCATGTGGACCCGCTTCCTGCCGCACGTCGTGGCCCTGCGGTCGGTTCTCGAGCGCGGCGAGATCGGTGAGGTCGTCTCGCTGCTGGCCGACCACGGCCAGGCCTTCGGCCACCTGCCGACCACGCACCGGCTGCACAACCCCGAGCTCGCGGGCGGGGCCCTGCTCGACCTGGGCGTGTACCCCGTCTCCTTCGCGCACGACATCCTCGGGGTCCCCGACTCGGTCCAGGCCCTCGGCTCCCTGACGCCGGCCGGGGTCGACGGTCAGATCAGCATCGCCCTCGGCTACGGCGACCGGGTCCAGGCCTCGCTGCACACCACCCTCTGGTCGCGCACCGCGACCACGGCGGTCCTCGGCGGCACGGCCGGGCGCATCGAGATCGAGGGCGCCTTCTACCGGCCCACCCGCTTCACGGTGGTCCGTGACGACGGCAGCACCGCGACCTTCGAGCAGCCGGTCGACGGCGGCTTCCAGTACCAGGCGGCCGAGGTCGCCCGGCGGATCGCGGCGGGGGAGACCGAGAGCCCGGTCATCACCCTCGACAACACCCTCGAGGTCATGCGGACCATGGACGAGATCCGTCGTCAGGTCGGCGTCCGCTACCCAGGCGAGTGAGCGACCTCTCGACCAGCGCCCCCGGCCCCCGGCCGGGCGGGCGCGGGGTGTTCGTGTCCTTCGAGGGGGGCGACGGCGTCGGCAAGTCGACCCAGCTCGCCCTCGTCGCGGAGCGGTTGAGCGCCGCGGGCCACGAGGTCGTCACGACCCGTGAGCCCGGCGGCACCACCTTGGGCCTGCAGCTGCGCGAGGCGGTGCTGCACGGCGAGCACGTGAGCCCACGCACCGAGGCGCTGCTCTACGCGACCGATCGTGCCCACCACGTCGACACCGTCGTGCGCCCCGCCCTCGAGCGGGGGGCCGTGGTGCTGACCGACCGTTACCTCGACTCCTCGGTCGCGTACCAGGGGGACGGGCGTGCCCTGGGGGCCGAGGAGGTCGAGCGGCTCTCGCTGTGGGCCACCGAGGGTCTGCTGCCCGACCTCACGGTGCTGCTGGACCTGGACCCCGCGGTCGGGCTCGCCCGGCTCACGGGGGACCCCGACCGGCTCGAGAGCGCGGGGGCGGACTTCCACCGCCGTACCCGGGAGGCCTTCCTGGCCCGGGCCGCCGCCGGCGGGGAGCGCTGGCTCGTGGTCGACGCCGCCCTGCCCGTCGAGGCGGTCCAGGAGCAGGTCCGGGCCCGTCTCGACGCCGTGCTGGGGGAGGTCGGCCCGTGAGTGTGTGGGAGGACGTCGTCGGCCAGCAGGGCGCGGTCGAGGTGCTGCGCAGCGCGGTGGGTGACCCTGGAGCGATGACCCACGCGTGGTTGATCACCGGGCCCCCCGGCTCGGGCCGCTCGAACGCCGCACGGGCCTTCGCCGCGGCCCTGCAGTGCCCCGCGGGTGGGTGCGGGCAGTGCCAGGCCTGCACGACGACGCTCTCGGGCACCCACGCCGACGTCAAGGTGGTCGCGACCGAGAAGGTCACCTTCAGCATCGAGGAGATCCGCGAGCTCATCGGCGTGGCCCAGCGTGCCCCCTCGCAGGGACGCTGGCGGGTGATGGTCCTCGAAGACGCCGACCGGATGACCGAGCGCACCTCCAACGTGCTGCTCAAGGCCATCGAGGAGCCGCCGCCCCGCACCGTGTGGCTGCTGTGCGCCCCGAGCCCGCAGGACGTCGTCGTGACGATCCGGTCGCGGTGCCGCGGGGTCGCGCTGCGCATCCCTCCCGTCGAGGACGTCGCCGCGCTCCTGGTCAGCCGGGACGGCGCGGACCCCGAGGTCGCCCACGCCGCGGCCCGTGCCG
>NZ_JALPKN010000385.1 GCF_023630195.1 Actinotalea sp. C106
CCTCGCTGCGGCGGCCAGCTCGGCCCTGCGGCGGGTCCCGAGACCGGCCCGGACCAGGCCCACCACCGCCGTGACGGTGATCGCGGCGAGCACGGTGCGCCGCAGGGCGTCGACGGCCAGCGCCCGGACGGCGACCTCGACGGTCGAGGCCGGGGAGCTGAAGAACTGGACGTAGCTCTCGAGGTCGCTCAGCAGGGCGTCCAGCGTGTCGACCCCCTGCAGCGCCGTGACCTCTCGGGGGATCTCCTGGACGACGACCCTCGCCCCCAGGGTGAACGGCATCGGCGAGTCCACGACCACCGTGCCCAGGGGACCGAGGTCGAGGGTCACGGCGTGGTCGAGAGTGACCTCGTAGCGAGCGGTGTGCGGCCCGAGCCCGGCGTCGGCACGCGCTGTCGAGATGCCCCAGGCCGCCGAGGGGAGCAGCACTGCCAGGACGACGAGGGTGCCGGTCGCCAGCCGTCGGAGCGACAGGCGCACCGGCCGTCGAGCGAGAGCGGCGAGGCGCTCGCGGACGGACGGCCGCACGGACGGGGTCGGCGGCTCGGGGGACGGCGTCGTCGTCGGGTCCATCAGTGCTCCTCCTCTCCCGTCCATCGGACACCTGGGTGCGCCCCTGGGAGGGCGTGTTCACCGTGGGCGAACACGCCGACCTCAGCCAGAGGGCCGGGCGTCCCCGCGACCCTAGGACCTCGTGCCGTGGTGGGCGAGACGTGCCCAGGGACACGCGGGGGCCAGGTCGGGGTGCGCGCCGCACCCTCTCCCGCCAGGCTGTCCCCGTGACGACTCTCCTGCTGCTCGGCGGCCTGGTCCTGCTCGTCGTCGGCGGTGAGGTCCTCGTCCGCGGAGCGAGCGGCCTCGCGAGGTCCTTCGGCCTGTCCCCCCTCGTCGTGGGACTCACCGTCGTGTCGTTCGCGACCTCGGCCCCCGAGCTCGCCGTGACCGTCCGCGCCAGTCTCGGTGGCAGCCCGGGGTTGGCTGTCGGGAACGTCGTCGGCTCGAACATCGCGAACGTCCTGCTGGTGCTCGGGGTCGCAGGTCTGATCCTCCCGCTCGCCGTGCGTCGTCCGGTGGTGCGGCGCGACGTCCCCGTTCTCATCGCTCTCTCGGGACTCTTCCTCCTGCTGAGCCTGAACGGCACGATCTCTCGGCTCGACGGAGCGGTCCTCCTGGCCCTGCTCATCGCCTACACCACGTGGGCCGTGGTGCGCAGCCGTCGCGGGCACGACGAGCCCAGCACCGACCTCCCCTCGGCCGGCCCACCGCCGCGGACCCTCGTCAGCGTGCTGCTCGTCGTCGGCGGCGTCGCCCTGCTGGTGGTGGGTGCGGGGTGGCTCGTGGACGGAGCCACCCGGGTGGCCACCAGCCTCGGCCTGAGCGAGATCGTCATCGGCCTGACGGTCGTGGCGGTCGGCACCTCCCTGCCCGAGCTCGCGACCTCGGTGATCGCGGCGGTCCGCGGGGACGTCGAGATGGCCGTCGGGAACGCAGTCGGCAGCTGCATCTTCAACATCGGTGCCGTGATGGGGATGGCCGCCATCCTCTCCCCCGGTGGCGTGCCCATCGAGCCGAGCGCCGTGCGCTTCGACCTGCCGGTGCTCCTGGCTGTCGCTTTGGCCCTGCTGCCGATCGTCTTCACCGGGTTCAGGGTCGAGCGCTGGGAAGCAGGCCTGTTCCTCGTGCTCTACGCCGCGTACGTGCTCTACCTGCTGCTCGACTCGGCAGGCCACGACGCCCTGCCCGCCTACAGCTCGGTGATGCTGCTGTTCGTCCTGCCGATCACGGCGCTCACCCTGGTCCTGCTGGCGACCTACGAGCTGGGCTTGCGGCGCGGACGAGAGTCGGGGTCGGTGGGAGAGGTCTGAGCCACCTCAGGCCGAGGCGGGGCCAGCCCCGGGAACGACTCAGGGCGTCCGACCGTGTGGTCGGACGCCCTGTTCGCGGTGGAGCTGAGGGGACTCGAACCCCTGACCCCCTGCATGCCATGCAGGTGCGCTACCAGCTGCGCCACAGCCCCGCTGCCCCGGAGGGCGAACTGCAGTCTAGGGGGAAGTCCGCGTGCTTTTCCAATCGCGGGCCGAGACGTGACCCACGCCACGGACCTGCGGCGAGGCTCAGGCCCGCAGTGCGTCCTCGGCACTGCTCGGCAGCCGGGCGCTCGCCGTCCCCTCGTTCCACTCGTCGGTCTGGACCGAGGGGCCGAGATCATGCCCTTCGAGCCGCCACGCGGGGTGCGCGTCGCCCGCCGAGGGCCGCAGGACCGCCCAGTGGGCGTTGTGCAGGCCGACGAGCCCACGCCAGGCCACCGGGTCCAGGCCGAGCAGGGCCGTCAGGCCGAGGGTGATCGCAGCACCGTGCGAGACGACCACGAGCGCCCCCGTCGCCGTCCGCGCCGCGTGGTCGGCGACGGCCTCCGCCATGCGCTCGGCCACCCGTGCCC
>NZ_JALPKN010000386.1 GCF_023630195.1 Actinotalea sp. C106
GGCCTCGGACTTCAGGGCCCGTTCGCAGGCGCGAGCCCCCCGGCGACGCGCGCGGTCCACCAGGTCCCCCGAGACGCCCAGGACCACGTCAGCGCCCCGGGCCACGACGCGTTCCAGGACACCGGCGATCACCCGGACGGCGCGTCCGCCGACGGGGAGGTTGTGCAGGGTCACGACGACCCGCGGACGTGGCGCACCACGCCCGGCACGGACCGCGAGCACCACGAGCGCGCCGGCCCGCAGACCGTGCGCATGCACGACGTCGGCCCGTGCCGAGACGCCACGCAGGCGTCGGACCGCTGCGAGGTCTCCCCGGCTCGGGCGGTCGGTGATCTCGACGGGGACCCCGCGGCCCCCTGACGGCACCACGACGTCGAGGAGCCCAGCAGGACCGGCCACCACGACCTCGTCACCCTGGTCGACGAGACCCGCCGAGACCTGAGCCACGTGCCGCGCCACTCCCCCGGCGCTCGACCCCAGCACCTGCAGCACCCTGGTCATCCCTGTCCCCCTGTCGTCCGGGCCGCTCGACCGCGGTCCCGCAGCGCACCTCGCACCGTCTGCCGGTCGGCGAGCCCCGTCGCAGCGAGCGCAGTACCCGCGGCGACGGCCGCACCGATCATCCCGAGCACGAGCGGCGGACCTGCGAGCCACTCGACCAACCAGCGTCCGGCGAGCGCCCCGACCCCGCCGCCGACCGCCGAGACCACGAGGGTACGCATCAGACCGCTCAGCGCGTCAGGCCCAGAGACCCGTCGCACCGCCACCAAGAGCGCCAGGCCGGCCACGAGCATGCCGACCGTGTTGCCGAGCGCGAGCCCCTGCAGGGTCGCGAGGCCGTCCCCACGCTCCGGGGCTAGGAGGGGAACCGCGACGAGCGAGGCCACGGCCACAGCCCCCCACCCCGTCGCGATGGCTATGACGGCGGCCCGGCCGCGCTCGAGGGCGTAGAGCACCCTCGAGAGCTGGAAGATCAGGGCGTAGCCCAGCAGACCCGGGGCGAGCAGGGTGAGGGCCGGGGTCATCGCGGACACGGACGCAGCGTCACCCCCCGGCACGACCACGGCGAAGACTCCCGCGACCGCCGGGGCCACGGCGGCCAGAGCGGCGGCCCCTGCGGCACTCACGACGAGCACGGCACGGGTGCTCAGCGCCACCAACCCTGCGTAGCGCGAGTGGTCGCCTGAGGCGACATGCTCGGCGAGCCGGGGGAAGGCGGCGGTCGCGAGCGGCACCGCGAGCACCGCGTAGGGCAGGAAGTACACGGCCTGCGAGTACTGGTAGAGCGGGAAGGTGCCGGTGGAGCCGAACTCGTTCGACAGTCGGAGCACCACCACGACGGACAGCTGCTGGGCGAGCAGGCCGCCGAGCCCTGCGAGGGCGAGGTGTCGAGCTCGACGGGCGACCCCCGGAGGGAAGCGCCAGGTCGGCCGCAGCCTGACGCCGGAGCGGGCCACCGGCACCAGGAGTGGCAGGCTCATGGCAGCCACCCCAGCGGTCGTGCCCCAGGCGAGCCAGGCGACAGCCGCGCTGGACAGCGCAGCAGGGTCCCCGGGCTCCCCCGCCGTCAGGAACCGGAAGACCAGGTAGCTCGCGATCACCACGAGGCTCGAGGCCACGGGGGCGGCAGCGGGCCAGAGGAATCGCTGTTGGGCCTGGAGCACACCGGTGAGGACCACGCCCACGCCGTAGAGGACCACCTGCGGCGCGAAGACGACGAGAAGGTGGCTCGCCAGGTCCACCGTGGCGGCCGTCGCCGCGGAGTCCTGACCTGATGGGGACGCACCGAGGAGCAGTCCCACCACGGGGCGCGCGAGCAGCGCGAGGAGAACCGAGGCGGGCAGGAGCACCAGGAGAGCCCAGGTGAGCAGGGCCGAGGCGGTGCGGTCGACCTCGGCCCGCATGCCGCGGGCCAGCGGACCGGCCAGCAACGGGACCACCGCTCCGGCCAGCGCGCCACCAGCGACGACCTCGAACAGGACGTTGGGCACCAGGTTGGCCGTCGCGTAGGCGTCCCCGGTCGCTGTCGGTCCGACCGCGTACGCGTGAGCCAGCCACCGGCCGAAGCCGAGCAGCCGACTGAGCACCGTGATGCCTGCGATGAGGGCTGCGGCGCCCGCCAGGCCGTGCAGCACCTGCCGTCGGGTCACGCGGGCGGTCCGTCCGCCCTGGGGACGGGCCGCCGGCCCCAGGCGTCCAGCTCACGGAGCACCGGCGTCCGAGCGATCACCTGGGTGAAGCTCACACGCTCGCTCGCGATCGTGAGGGCGAGGACCCCGGCCAGGACTCCCCAGCGCACCGACCGCGGCGCTCCCAGCACCACCGCCGTACCGAGGGCAGCCCCGAGGGCGTTGGCCCCGCCGTCACCGAGCATGTCCCGCTCCGCGAGGTCGTCCCGCCACCCCGCAGCGACGACGCCCAGGCAGGCCGCCGAAGTCG
>NZ_JALPKN010000387.1 GCF_023630195.1 Actinotalea sp. C106
CGCTCGGCCTCCGCCGAGCCCGCCTCCGCGGACGGGTTCTCCTCGCGGCGCGGCTCGGCGTACCTCGGCCGATCGAGCCGCGACCGGTCGGGCCGCGGGGGCGGGGCAGCGGGCTGGTCGGGGACGGCCGTGAGGGTGGACAGGAAGCGCTGCGACCACTTCGTGACGTCGTCCTCGATGACCCGACGGCGCAGCTTGCGCATGCGGCGGCGCACCTCGCGCGGGTCCATCCGCACGGCCCGCTCGATCGCGTCCTTCATGCCCTCGATGTCGTGCGGGTTGATGAGCAGGGCCCCCGAGAGCTCGTCGGCCGCGCCGGCGAACTCGCTGAGCACCAGCACGCCGGTGTCGTCGGTGCAGGCGGCCACGAACTCCTTGGCGACGAGGTTCATGCCGTCGCGCAACGCGGTGACGAGCATGACGTCGGCCGCCAGGTAGAGGGCAGCCATCTCCTCGGGCGGGTAGGAGTGGTGCATGTAGTAGATCGCCGCCGAGCCGATCTGGCCGTGCTCGCCGTTGATCCGCCCGACGAGGATCTCGACCTCCTCGCGCAGCTGCTGGTAGGCCTCGACGTTCTCCCGGCTCGGGCTCGCGACCTGCACCAGTGCCGTCTCGGGCACGGTCAGGCGCTCGTCGGCCAGCAGCTCGCCGAAGGCCTTGATGCGGTGCCGGATCCCCTTGGTGTAGTCGAGGCGGTCCACGCCCAGCAGCAGCACCTTCGGGTCGCCCAGGTCGTGGCGGATCTCCCGGGCGCGGGCCTTGACGGCCTCGGTGCGGGCCAGGGCGTCGAACTTGCTCGAGTCGATCGAGATCGGGAAGGCTGCCGCGCGCACCCCCCGGTGACCGTGCTCGGTGGGGACGCTGACCATCGAGCCTCGCGTGGTGAGGTCCGTCAGGCGCCGCACGACGCGGATGAAGTTCGAGGCGTCCCCCGGGCGCTGGAAGCCGATGAGGTCCGCGCCGAGCAGCCCTTCGATGACCTGCCGCCGCCAGGGCAGCTGGGAGAAGATCTCGAGCGGGGGGAACGGGATGTGGTGGAAGTAGCCGATGCGCAGGTCGGGCCGCATCGAGCGGAGCATCGCGGGCACCAGCTGGAGCTGGTAGTCCTGCACCCAGACCGTCGCCCCCTGTGCCGCCTGGCCGGCTGCGGCCTCGGCGAAGCGCCGGTTGACCCTGCGGTACGCCTCCCACCAGGTGCGGTGGAACTCGGGCGGGCTGATCACGTCGTGGCACAGCGGCCACAGGGTGTCGTTCGAGAAGCCCTCGTAGTACTGCTCGATCTCCTCGGCGCTCAACGAGACGGGCACCAGGTGCATGCCGTCGGCGTCGAAGGGCTCATGCTCGAGGTCGGGCTTGCCGGCCCAGCCCACCCAGGCGCCGTCGGCCTGCTGCATGACCGGTTGCAGGGCGGTCACCAGCCCGCCGGGGGACCTCTTCCAGCTCGTGCTGCCGTCCTCGTCCACCGTCACGTCCACCGGCAACCTGTTGGCCACCACGACGAGCTCGTACCCTGCGCGCTCCACCACTGCCTCAGCTCCTTGGTCAGCCCCGAGGCTACCGAGAGGCCGCGGGCCCTGCTCGGCGGATCGCGTCGCCGTGAGACGGATCCACCGGTCCGGTGCGGCACCAGGCCCCGGAGGGCGGGGACGGATAGCGTGACGGGATGGAGCGCATCGGCGTCGCCCCCGGCACGGAGATCGGGGGGTACCGCGTGGTGTCCTCCCTCGGCCAGGGGGGCATGGGGGCGGTCTACCGCGCGGTCGACGGCGGGGGTGCCCCGGTCGCCCTCAAGCTCCTGCACCCCCACCTGGGTGCCGACCCCGAGGCGCGCGAGCGGCTGCGCCGCGAGGTCGCCCACCTCCAGCGGGTGCGCCACCCGGGGGTCGCCCGGGTGCTGGACGCCGAGATCGAGTCGAGCGAGGCCTTCGTCGTCACCGAGCTCGTGGACGGCCCCGACCTGGCGGCCCACGTGCGCCGCCACGGCCCGATGCCCGACGCCGAGCTCGCCGACCTCGCCGACCAGCTGCGGGAGGCCCTGACCGAGGTGCACGGGGCCGGGGTGCTGCACCGTGACCTGACTCCGGGGAACGTGCTGATCAGCCCGCGCGGTGCCGTGCTGATCGACTTCGGCATCGCCCAGGCCGCCGAGGACCCTCGCGTCACCTCGGTGGGGATGGTCGTGGGCACCCCCGGCTACCTGTCCCCCGAGCTCCTCGAGGGCGGCGAGCCGGGCGAGGCCGCCGACTGGTGGGGCTGGGCCGCTGTCCTCGCCTTCGCCGCGACCGGCCGTCCCCCCTTCGGCCACCGACCCGTGCAGTCCGTCCTGGCCCGCGCCCGTGAGGGCCGACCTGACCTCGAGGGCGTGCCGCCGCGCACCCAGGCGACGCTCCGGGCAGCCCTCGCGGGCGCCCCCTCCGCCAGGCT
>NZ_JALPKN010000388.1 GCF_023630195.1 Actinotalea sp. C106
GCCGAGCGCGCGGACGAGGGGGGCCGCAGCCTCGCCGTCGTGCCGACGGCGTGGGCCCGGCAGGCAGGGTCGGCGGGGGTCGAGGCGGTGTGGGCCGAGGTCGCCGCCTTGGGCGAGGAGGCCTCGGGCAACCAGATGCGCGACCAGCTCACCTGCCACGCCCTGGGCGCCCCGGACAAGGCGAGCTGGAACCTCGAGCCGTGGCGCCCCGACGTCGGGCTCCTGGAGACCCTCGCGGCCCTCTGCAACCCGACCTGACCCCCGCCCCACCTACCCAGCCCACCTCCCTCGTCGAGATGTCACTTCTTGTCGGAACCGCCTCGCTGTGATGCGGCAAGAAGTGACATCTCGACGGGTGAGGCAGGTGGGGCGGGCGAGGCGGGTGGAGGCGGAGGGGCGGTCAGTCGGCCTGCCCGTGGGCGAGGACCGCGACCAGGACGAGGAGGACCGCGTAGCCGACGACCCCCGCGAGGAAGGGGCCGACCCGTGAGCGACCCGCCTGGGGCAGCTCTTCCTGGAAGACCGTGAGCAGTACCGATCCGGAGACGAGGGCCGTCATGAGGCTGACCGTCAGGGAGCTGGTCGGCGCGGCGATCCCGGCGGCCCCCCAGCCGACCAGCAGGGCTCCGGCCAGCACGAACCGTCCCACCCGGCGGTAGCGGTGCGGGTAGTGCTCGGCCAGCCCACGGTCGACCACCAGGACGTGCACGGCGATCGCGACGGTGAACACCGTCGCGCTCACGGCGTCCTCCGCGAGCCGCTCGGGCAGGGTGTAGGCGACGGCGATGTTGTAGAGGCCGAAGGCGCCGACGTGCACCGCGAAGGCCGCGCTGCTCGCCTCCCCCGCGCCGTCGCCAGGGCCGTGCCGCGGCGATCCCGTCCTCGCCGCGAAGCGCTCGGCCAGGTAGAACGTCGTGAAACCGGCGAGCGCGACGACGAAGACGGCGATCTCCTGGAGCGGGACCGGTGCGACCAGCCCGTCGAGCGTGGCCCCGACCACGGCCGCCCCCGCAGCGACCTCAGGTAGCAGGTGCAGGAAGACGTACGTGACCGAGATCCCTCCCGCGACAGAGACCACAGCCTGCTGGTGGCGTCCTACGGCGTCCCGGACCCGGCTCGCCATCAGGTGCACGACCACGAGCAGGAGGACCGGGACCAGCGCCACCAGGGCGTGGGAGGGCAGCAGGTTCATCCTTCGCGACGCTAGCCCGCTCCCTCGGCCCCCGCAGCGCCGGCGCGTCCGCCCACCACCGCGGCGCCCAGTACCCGGCGACCGGGTGACGCGGGGACGCCCCGCCACCAAGATGGGCCCATGGATCTCCCGGTGATGCCGCCCGTCGACCCGATGCTCGCCAAGGCCGTGCCCGAGATCCCCGCGGGCCAGCACTACGAGCCCAAGTGGGACGGGTTCCGGGCGATCGTGTTCCGCGACGGGAACGAGGTCGAGATCGGCAGCCGCACCACCAAGCCGATCACCCGGTACTTCCCCGAGGTGGTGGCCTCGGCCCTGCGCGAGCTGCCCGAGCGGTGCGTGGTCGACGGCGAGCTCGTGGTCACCAACGCCGACGCGACCGGCCTGGACTTCGAGGCCCTGCTGCAGCGGATCCACCCGGCCGACTCGCGTGTCCAGCAGCTCGCGCGGACCACCCCGGCGGCCTTCGTCGTCTTCGACCTGCTAGCCCTCGACGGCGAGGACCTCACCGGTCGGCCGCTGAGCGAGCGCCGATCCCTGCTCGAGGAGGCCGTGCCGGGTGGCGGCCCCGGGGTCTACCTGACGCGGACCACCACCGACCTGGCCGAGGCCCAGGAGTGGTTCGAGACCTTCGAGGGGGCCGGGCTCGACGGGGTGATCGCCAAGCGCACGGACCTGACCTACCAGCAGGGCAAGCGGGCGATGACCAAGATCAAGCACCAGCGCACGGCCGACTGCGTGGTCGCCGGCTACCGGGTGCACAAGAACGACGAGGCCGCGGTCGGCTCCCTGCTGCTCGGCCTGTACGACGACGAGGGGGTGCTCGCCTCGGTCGGGGTGACGAGCTCCTTCCCCATGGCCCGACGGCGTGAGCTCTTCGCCGAGCTGCAGGAGTGGGTGACGGACGCCGCGGACCACCCGTGGACCGCCGAGGCGCAGGCCTCGGGAACCCGCACCCCGCGCGAGGCCGAGACCAGCCGGTGGAACGCGGGCAAGGACCTGTCCTTCGTCCCGCTGCGCCCCGAGCGCGTGGTCGAGGTGCGCTACGACCACATGGAGGGCCGGCGCTTCCGGCACACCACCCAGTTCTCCCGCTGGCGGCCCGACCGCGAGGCAGCGACCTGCACGTACGCCCAGCTCGAGGTGCCCGTGCGCTTCGACCTGGGCGAGGTGCTCGCCGGATGAGCGCCCCGGGCACCGGGCCGACGGCGGCCGCAGCGGCCGGGCCC
>NZ_JALPKN010000389.1 GCF_023630195.1 Actinotalea sp. C106
AGCCGACGGACGAGGCCCGGCGTGGACGCGGGAACCTGCCGCGCCCCGAGCCCGGCGGCTGCGCGCAGCTCGGCCGCGTACTCCCTGGCGGGCCCGAAGCGGCGTGTCAGGTCGATCATCGACGCCGGGTCCCCGTCTCCGCTCGTACGGACCCCGGAGGCGACGGCACCGAGAGCGAGCTCCCCCGTCGCTACGGCGCCAGCCGGGTCCTCGAGGGCCTCGGCGAGGTCGGCCTCGAGGCCGTCGGTCAGGTCCTCGACCTGCTCGGGCGAAAGATCGCCGAGGTGGCCGCGCACGGCCGCCGCGTAGGCGGCGACATGGTCCAGCAGGACAGCGGTGGTCATCGCGGGTCTCCCTCGGTGTCGAGCAGTGCGGTCAGAGTGGTGGAGAACTCGCGCCAGTCCTTGCGCTGGGTGTCGAGCATCGCCCTGCCCTGGGCGTTGATCCCGTAGTACTTGCGGTGCGGACCCTCGTCCGAGGGCACCACGTAGCTCGAGAGCGCCCCCGAGGCGTAGAGCCGACGCAGGGTTCCGTAGACGGACGCCTCGCCCACCTCCTCGAGACCTGCACCACGCAACCGGCGCACGACGTCGTACCCGTAGCCGTCCTCGTCCGAGACGACAGCGAGCACAGCGACGTCGAGCACCCCCTTGAGGAGCTGGGTGGTGTCCATCTGGTCCCTCCTCGGGCAGGGCCCACCCTGTGGGCCTTGGTCTGGTGCGAGAGACAGCTCCTCCGGCCGCTCCCGCACTGGAGACACTACTCTTGATACCGCAGTACCGGCTAGAGCCGACTAGCGCGCGTGTCGCAGAACCCGCCCAGCTCGTGTCAGAACCACGGGTACCCCGGGGTATCCCAGGTTCTGACACGAGCCTGGTGTGGTCTCGTGTCAGAACCTCGTGGTGCCAGAGGTATCCCAGGTTCTGACACGAGGTGGGGTGGGGTGGGGGGTGGGGTGCGGTCAGGGGCGTTCGGCGATGCTCCAGGCGATGCCGTCGAGGATGTCGTGCTCGGAGGTCACCACCGTGGCGAGACGACCACCGGCCCGGCCCACCTCGGCGCGCACGTGCCCGACGACGTCGGACCACACCAGCGCGCCGGCGCCGATCACGTCCACGCGACCGGGGTGCATGAAGGGCAGCACCTCACGGCGCTCACGGCTGAGCCCGAGCAGGGTCCTGCACGACGCGAGGACCTTGTCCGTCGGCAGCACGGCGCCGTCGATCTGCGCCGGGTCGTAGCGCACGAGGTCCAGGGCGTGGGCCGTGACCGTGGTGACCGAGCCTGCGAGGCCGACCAGCGTCGCCGTCCGGCCGAAGGGCACGACCTTGCCGGCCTCCTCGAGGGCCGCGGTGACGTCCGCGCTCGCGGCGGCGACCTCCTGCGGGGTGGGCGGGTCGGAGTGCAGGTGGCGCTCGGTCAGGCGCACGCAGCCGACGTCCATCGAGTACGCGGCCACGGGCGACGTCGTGCCCAGGACCATCTCGGTCGAGCCACCACCGAGGTCCACGACGAGGAACGGACCGGGATGCTTGCCCGCGAGCACCCCCGTCGCGCCGCGGAAGGACAGGAAGGCCTCCTCCTCGCCGCCCACCACCTCGGGCTCGACGCCGAGGGCGTCCTTGATCCCGTCGACGAACTCCTGGCGGTTCTCAGCATCACGCGAGGCCGAGGTCGCGACGAACCGCACGGCCTCGACGTCCAGCTCGGTGCAGATGTCCGCGTAGCGGCGCGCGGCCTCGAGGGTGCGCGCCATGGCCTCGGGGGCGATCCGGCCGGTGCGGTCGACACCCTGGCCCAGGCGGACGACCTCCATCCGGCGGTCCAGGTCGGTCAGGGTCTTCTTCTCGAGATCCACGTCGGCCACCAGGAGCCGGATGGAGTTGGTCCCGCAGTCGATCGCAGCCACACGTGTCATGCGGGCAAGCCTGCCATCCGCGGGAGGGGGCGCGCGCCGCTCAGCAGGTGCAGGCGGTCGGAGACCACGTGTCCCGGACCCGCTCGACGACCTCGTCCCCCAGCGGGTTCACCCCGGGCCCGGCAGCGAGGGCATGGCCCAGCAGCACGTGCAGGCACTTCACCCGGGTGGGCATGCCGCCGGCCGAGATGCCGTCGATCTCCGGGACGTCGCCCAGCTCGGCCCGGCGCGCGAGGTAGTGCTCGTGGGCTGCGCGGTAGGCCGCCGCCAGCTCGGCGTCCTCGGCGAGGCGCGCGGTCATCTCCCGCATGAGCCCCGAGGCCTCGAGGGTCGACGCCGCAGCCACCGCACGAGGGTGGGTCAGGTAGTACGTCGTCGGGAAGGGCGTGCCGTCAGGCAGCCGGGGGGCCGTCCGCACCACGGTCGGGCGCCCGCACACGCACCGGGCGGCGACGCCGACGAC
>NZ_JALPKN010000038.1 GCF_023630195.1 Actinotalea sp. C106
GCCGCGCGGCTGTGCACCCCGCCCCGCGAGCGCGACCGCCCGGACCCGTGGCCGACGATGGGCGCGTGGCTGCGGCACCGGCTGCCCGTGCACGTCGACGTCCCCGGGATGCTCGCGCAGGGGCGCTTCGTCGACGAGGCCGGTCGCGCGGTCCTCGAGGACGATCGGTACGTGCCGCAACGGTTCGTGTGGTTCCACCGTGACCTGCGCGAGGAGCCGGAGGTGCCGGGTCGGGTCCGCATCATCCACCGGGACGAGCGCCTCGTGGTCGTGGACAAGCCCCCGTTCCTCGCCACGATCCCGCGGGGTGAGCACGTGCGGCAAAGCGTCGTCGTGCGGCTGCGCGCGGAGCTGGACCTGCCCGAGCTCTCCCCGCTGCACCGCCTGGACCGGATCACCTCAGGCCTGCTGATGCTGGCGACAGAGACCCGGTGGCGGGGCCCGTACCAGACGGCCTTCGAGCGACGCGCCGTCGACAAGACCTACCGGGCGCTCGCTCCGCTGCGGGCGGACCTGGAGCTGCCGGCGGTCGTGCGGAACCACATCCGCAAGGAGCGTGGCAGCTGGTGCGCCGAGGTGGTGCCCGGTGAGCCCGTCAACGCCGAGACCCTCGTCGAGCTCGAGGGCGAGGTGGACGGCCTCGGGGTCTACCGCCTGACCCCCCGCACGGGCCGGACCCACCAGCTGCGCCTGCACCTGCACGGGCTCGGCATCCCGATCGTCGACGACCCGTTGTACCCGGTGGTGCGGGACGTCTCGGTCGACGACTTCCGCCACCCCCTGCAGCTCCTCGCGGCTGAGGTCGCCTTCACCGACCCGGTCGACGGGCAGCCTCGGCGGTTCCGCAGCGGGCGGTCGCTGCCGCTGGCCTCCGAGGACTGACCGGGCTATGCGGCCGGCATCACGCCTCGCTTCACGGCCCGGACCAGCGCTGCGTGGTCGGCCTCCGTCTGGTCGGCGTAGGCACGGGCGAACCTGACCATCGCCCGGTCGAGCTTGCGGGACCCGCCCGCGTACCCGGCGATCATCGACGCGCCGCTGGTACGGGCGTGGCCCTTGCCCAGCAGATGGCCCACGATCCCGGCGTAGTCCGCCAGAGCCGCGGCGTCGATCCCGTCGAGGGGGACGGTGCCCTTCATGTTGCGGAACTGCCGGACGTAGTACTGCCGGCCGTCGGCGGTGGCCCACCCCAGGAGCGGGTCGCTCACGGTCTGCAGCGCCTGCTGGTACTCCACGACCCGCTGGCCCTGGTGCGCGTGCCACGCGCTGTCTCCGTGGACGAACGGTGCGAGCACGGATCGACGTGCCTGCTTGAGCTGGAGGAACAGCACGTCGTCGGGGGCGCTGCCCTCGAGCAGCGCGACGTAGGCCCGCAGCCCGACGCTGCCGACGCCGACCACCTTGTGGGCGATGTCGACGAGGGTGTAGCCGCCGACCAGCCGCCGCCAGTGCGGCGCGAGGGTCTCGAGGTACCCGTCCAGGGCTACCTCGAGGTGCTCGCGCTCGGGCTCGTGGACCTCGGTGATCAGGGGCGGCTCCTGCACGATCCGCCGCTGGCCCTGGTGCTCGTGGGTGAACCGTGGCAGGGCACGGTCGCTCGTCCGGTTCCGAGCCCGCCGGGCGGCCCGCGTGATCTCGGAGCGGAGGGTCTTGTCCGAGGCGGTCTCGTGGAGCTGCTTGACGTCGATCCGGTTGTACGAGCGCATCAGCAGGGGCTGCTCCGCCAGGAAGGCGACCTCCGCCCGGTAGGCCGCGACGCAGGACATCACGGCGTCGGCGCAGTGGTCCTCGCTCGTCGAGTTCTGACGGCCGGCCACCCAGATGCTCGCGACGAGCCGACGCAGGTCCCACTCCCAGGCGCCAGGGTGGGCCTCGTCGAAGTCGTTCAGGTCGATGACCAGCTCACCCTCGGGCGAGGCGTAGAAGCCGAAGTTGCCCAGGTGCGCGTCCCCGCAGATCACCGGGGTGATCCCGGTGGCCGGCAGCCCCGCGACGTCCTGGGCCATCACGATCGCCGCGCCCCGCAGGAAGCCGTACGGCGAGGTGATCATCCGGGCCACCCGGATGGGGACCAGGTCCTCGCGCCGCCCCTGGTGCGACTGCTGGATCAGCGCGATCGGGTCCGTCCGACCGTCCAGTGCGCTCCACTCCCCCAGCGACTTGCGGCCGACCTGCTGGCGCAGCCCCTTGCCGATGGCGAACCGCTCCGCGCGCGAGGTCGGCCGCTGGCGCAGCGAGCCGAAGGGCTCGCTCTTCGCCGCGGTCAGCACGGTGTGCCGTCGTGGACTCGTCGCCACACCCTCACCTCCAGTCGAAGCAGGGTCTCGTTGTACCAGACGGTGCCCCTCGAGGGACTCGAGCACGGGCGGCCCGGGCGGTCGGGGGGTGTTCAGCGCGCACGGCTGGGGGCCTGGCGCCGGTGGCGGCGCGGCACGTCGGGGGCGAACGGCGGGTAGTCGTCCGGGAGGTAGGCGGGCAGGAGCGCCGCGAGGTCGAAGGCAAGGTCTGCCAGAGTCCCGACCTGGTCGAGTGCGGTCGGCCCAGGAGCGTGCACGACGACGTCGCGCTCCTCCACCAAGAAGCGCAGCCCTGGCACCCCTGCGCCGTCGAGCCGTTCGAGGAGTCGGGGGCTGAGCACCTCATGAGCGAACCGGGCGTCCGCGCACCGGACGCGCCACCGCTCGTTGATGCCGTGGGACTCCACGGCGATGTCCTGCCCGCCCAGGGCTCGCAGCACCCGATCCCAGCCCGCCATCGGCGTCACGCTGAGCGCGGGGAAGCGTCGCGGGCCAGCCACCATCACCGCGTGCCTCGTCCACCTGTCGACACCCCATCGAGGGCCCATCGTCATCGAGGCGACCTCACCTCGTGGCCCGGTGCGCCGCAGGACGTCCGTCGCGTGGCCGCTGGCGGGGCGACTGCGCGCGCGCCACCGCGAGGACAGTGCGCTCGAGCGCGGCGCGTAGGACCAGCCGTTCGCCTCGGACCAGGCGCGCATCCCGGCGCGGTGCCGCGCGAGGCGACGCCGGTGCCACGGCGTCCCGATCGCCACGAGAAGGAGGATCGCGAGGCCCATCGACAGCGCGACGGAGAGGACGACAGGGTCGTCCGGGCTCACCCCTTGGTCGGGCCCGCCTCGGACGAACGCCACGACGAGCAGTGCCGCGAGGTAGCAGCCCGCCCCGAGAAGACCGGCCAAGGCGAGCCCCAGGCCCAGGAGCGTTCCCCCCAGAGCGAGCGCCCGCCAGACCGGGATCCCGCCCTCGCGCACGGAGCGGTGCAGTCCCCCGAGGATGCCGAGGGCCAGCGGTTCGCGCTCGTCGCTCGGTGTTCCCATGGCTCGCTCATCGGCACGTACGTGGGCTCACCCAAGCGCGACATCCCGCAGGTTCCGGACCCCTCGTTCGCCGATCCCCTAGGTCCATAGGTCCATTAGTCCACTAATGGGGTACGGTGGTGCCATGTTCACGGAGGACGCACCGATCTTCCAGCAGCTCGCTGCCCGGATCGCCGACGACATCGTCGCTGGGGTCCACCCCGAGGAGTCGCCCGTGCCGTCGGCGACGGACCTCGCGGTGTTCCACCAGATCAACCCCGCGACGGCGAGCAAGGGCGTCAACGTCCTGGTCGACCTCGGGGCGCTCTACAAGAAGCGAGGCATCGGGGTCTTCGTGGCCACCGGGGCCCGCGAGCTCCTCCGCACCAGCCGACGGGCCGAGTTCCGGCGGCAGTACGTCGAGCCTCTCGTGCGGGAGGCCCGCGCGCTGGACATCGACCACGCCACCCTCCGCCAGATGATCGACGACGAGGAATCGAGCCAACAGTGACGAACGCCATCGACATGCAGGCGGTGAACCGGAGGTTCGGCGACGCCATCGCCCTCGACGCCGTGGACGTGACCGTGCCCGAGGGCTCGATCTGCGGCCTGCTGGGACGCAACGGCGCCGGCAAGGCGACGATGATGTCGATCATCGCCGGCCAGGACCGCCCCTCCTCCGGACGGGTCGAGGTGCTGGGCCAGGAGCCGTTCGAGAACGAGTCGGTCCTGGCGATGCTCAGCTTCGTCCGCGACAACCAGCGGTACCCCGACGACTACCGGCTGCACCACGTGCTGCGGATCGCCCCCGACTTCGCACCGCACTGGAGCGACGAGGTCGCCGCCGAGCTCGTCGACGGCTTCCGCGTCCCGGCGAGGACGCCCATCAAGAAGTTCTCGCGCGGGCAGCTCTCGTCGGTCGCGATCGTCCTGGGCCTGGCCTCCCGCGCCCCGGTCACGCTCCTCGACGAGCCCTACCTCGGCCTCGACGTCACGGCGCGAGCCCTGTTCCACGACATGCTCCTGCGTGACTACGCCGCGCACCCCCGCACCATCGTGCTCTCCACCCACCTGGTGCAGGAGTCCGAGGCCCTGTTCGACCGGGTCGTGATCCTCGACGGCGGCAAGGTCCGCGTGAGCAGCGAGGCCGACGACGTCCGCGACCTCGCCTTCACCCTCAGCGGCGCCGCCGACGTGGTCCAGGGCCTCATCGCCCGCTCGACGGTGCTCAGCACCCACACGGTGGCCGGGCTGATGTCCGCCACGGTCTGGGGAGCCGTCGACGACGAGGCCCGCACCCGGGCCCGTGACCTCGGAGCCCGCATCGCACCGGCCTCCCTGCACGAGCTCGTGGCGGCCATCGGAGAGCACGACCCCGCACCGGCCGACCCCGCCCACGACGAGCAGAAGGGTGTGCGCGCATGAGCGCCGTCATCTCCACCGTCAAGCTGCACCTGAACAGGCGCGAGACGACGTTCCTCGTGCCCCTCTACATCACCGGGATGGTGGCGGTCTTCTCCGTCCTGATCTCGTTGGTGTTCTGGCGGTCAGGTAGCCAGCCAGGCTCCGCCGAGTGGATACAGGGGTCCCAGAGCAACCCGGGCATCGTGTACGCGCTGCTCAGCTTCCTCGTGTACCTCGGTGTGTCCTCGGTCGCGACGACCTTCCCCTTCGCGCTGACCCTCGGGGCGACCCGGCGCTCGTTCACCGTCGGGACGCTCCTCTGGGCGGCGATCACCTCCGCATACGTCGCCGCGATCCTCGCTGTGCTGAGCGTGGCCGAACGGGCGACCGACCACTGGTTCGTCGGGTTCTACGTCTTCGACGTCCACGTGCTGGGTGCAGGCGACATCGGCCGACTCGTCACCATCGTCTTCCTCGGGGTGCTGACCGCCCTGACGGTGGGCGGCGTCTTCGCCTCGGCATGGGTGCGCTTCGGTGCACGCGGCCCGCAGCTCATCGCTGCCGGCGTCGTGATCGTGCTCGCGGCAGCCCTGATCGTCCTGGTCCCCGCTGCGGCAGGGATCGCCGAGGCCTTCCAGCTCTGGTGGCTGGCCGTGGCCGCGCTCGTGGCGATCGCCCTGTCCTCCACCGGGACGTGGCTCCTGCTGCGCCCGGCCGTGGTGCGCTGAGCCGGGCGAACCAAGGCTCTAGGCCCGCCCCGCGAGGTAGAGCCACGCCCGGCCTGGCGCGTACGCGTGGTCGCGCACGTCCAGGACGTCGAGCCCGCAGTGCCGTAGCGACTCCTCGCTGGCCGGGCGCGAGCGGAACCGGAGCGTCGACGTGGACTCGAACCGGGCGCCGTCGGCGTGGAAGATCGTCGGGGACTCGAAGGTGACGAGCTCGCCGTCGACCTGGGTGACCTCGACCCAGTCCTCGACCAGACCGTGGCCCGGGACCTCCACGACCTGGTGGGTGGCCTGCTTGGTCCACCCCTCCCACGCCCGTGCCTCGGGCCGTCGAGCCTCGAAGACGAGGGTGCCGCCGGGACGCAGCGCGCGACGGATCGCGTCGAGCGTGGCGTGCCACTCGTGATCCTCGAGGAACACCTGGGCCACGTTCGCCGTCATCGTGGCCGCATCGACCTGAAGGCTGGGAAGGTCGTCGACGGTGCCGACGATCCACCGGACGTCGTCAGCCCCGGCCTTGGACCGGGCCACCTGCACGGAGGCCGCTGCCGGGTCGAGCCCGGTGACGTCGAGCCCCCGCGAGGCCAGCCGCAGGGCGAAGGTCCCGGTGCCGCACCCGACGTCCAGAACGCTGCGTGCTCCCAGCTCGTCGGCCACGATGGTTTCGTAGGCGTCCAGGTCGCTGCGGTCAGGGTCGAGCGGGTCGTAGACCGCGGCAAGCCGCGGCTCGGCAAAGATCGGGTCAGGCACTCCGGCAGGGTAGGTGGCGGGGCAGGACCACGTCGCGCGCATTCTCCTGCGCCGCTTGGGACCCCAGGTCAGTCGCCCAGGAACGCGCGCAGCTCGACCTTGCGGTTGCAGTGCTTCGACCCCTCGGCGGCGAGCTCGAGCGCGACGTTCGGGTCCGGCGCGTCGATGATCCAGAAGCCGCTGACGTGCTCCTTGGTGTCGTGCAGCGGGCCGTCCGTCAGCAGGGCCTCCTCAGCACCACGGTGGTCGACGACCGTCGCCGTGCTGGGCGCCACCAGACCGCCGGCGAAGATCCAGTACCCCGCGGCCCGGAGCCGCTCGTTGAACGCGTCGACCGCAGCGAGCTCGGTCGGTGTGGCGGAGCTGGTCTCCTCGTCGATCACCGAGATCAGGAACTTCATGTCGAGTCCTTTCGCACAGCTGCCGACCGACGTTGCCTAGTGCCCCTCAGCAGGGCACGCTGGTCATATGGACCAGAAGGCCAGTGTGCCCGGCCGCGTGGCCCTGTTCCACGGGTGGGCGGAGTCACCGCTCTGGTACCGGACGCCAGGGGACCTCGGGCCGGTCGACCTGACGGGCCTGCCGATCTCGCCCGAGCTGCGCGAGCGTCTCCTGGCCTGGAACGAGTTCGCCGACGTGACCATGTCAGCGAACGGCTACGAGTGGCCGAGCACGAGCGTCGAGGCCGAGTTCCTCGCCCAGGGTTCGATCCTCGCCGAGGCGCTCCGCGAGGAGCTCGGCATCGAGGTCGAGTACCGGCGGGATGCGGATAGCGGCGGCCGCTGACCCTGCCGAGGCATCCCGGACGATCACGAGAGACCGTCGCGCCGGCTCCCCCGCCGCGCAGCTTCATCGTTGGCGCGTGCCTCGTCGGCGAGACGAAGCACTCGACCCCTGCCCAGGCCCGGTCGGCCACCGAGGTGGTCGACCGTGAGCGCCGCCGCCGACGAGGCCCACCATCCCGCGGTCACCCCGTCCCGCCCGTCGAGCAACGCGGCGACCAGCCCTGTGACGAAGGCGTCGCCACCGCCCGTGGGGTCGACAGGCCGGTCGCCCAGCAGGGGCATGAGGACCTCGGCCGTTCCGCGCTCCTCCCGGCTGACGACGAGGTTGCCGCCACCAGGCACCGCGAGCGCGACCAGCCGTGGGCCGCGCGCGAGCAGCCCGTACGCCGCGTCACGCACGTCCTCGGCGTCGCCCGGCAGCTGGCTGGTCAGGGCGCCCGCCTCGTCAACGTCGGCCCGCACCACGTCCGCCAGGGCGAGCGTCTGCTCGTCATCCGCGGGACCGTCGAGCACGGTCAGCGCACCGCCTCGTCGCGCGACGTCGAGCGCCTCTCGGACGGCCTCGGGTGGTTGCGCGGCATCCACCAGCACGGCACGGGCAGAGCGGATGACCGGGGTCGCTGCGCGGACGTCGGCGCAGGTCAACCGCACGGATTCGGGCACGTGCTCGAGGAGGCGACGCGCACCGCCTGCCTCGACGACGTCGACGACCAGCGCCGTCGCCGCTCCCTCCCGCAGCACGAGCCCCCGGACGTCCAGGCCGTCATCACGTGCCCGGGCGAGTACCCAGGCGCCGTCGTCGTCATCCCCCACGACGCCCACCACCCCGGCCGTCAAGCCCATCTGGCGTGCCCCGACGGCCTGGTTCACGGCGCCGCCGAGGAGCTCCAACCGCTGCTCCACCTCGGTCGAGCTACCCGCATCCGGCAGGGCGCGCACGGCCACGACCAGATCGCGGCCGACGAGACCGCAGACCACGACGTCGAGCATGCAAGACCTCCCAGGCCGAGGGGCAGACCGACCAGTCTCGACGTCGGCCGCCATCGACGCACGCCGAGGCTCCAGCTCGCGACCGGCACTCCGGATGCGCGCCCCGCTGAGAAGTGGCTCACTGCGGGGCGCGCATCGCGGGCACGACTCGGGCCGACCGCTCGCCAGTGGGGGCGCACGATCACGAAGACGTGTTCGTTCCGGCTCCCCCACCGCGCAGGATCGACGTCATCTTCTTGCCACGAGCGACCTCGTCGACCAGCTTGTCCACGTACCGGATCTGCTGCATCAGCGGGTCCTCGATCTCCTCGACACGGATGCCGCAGATCACCCCGGTGATGAGCGAGGCGTTCGGGTTCATCGCCGGCGCCTGGGCGAAGAAGGTCTCCAGGTCGACCTCGGTCTCGATGACCCGCTCGAGGCCAGTGGCGTCGTAACCGGTGAGCCAGGAGATGACGGTGTCGACGTCCTGCCGGGTGCGGCCCTTGCGCTCGACCTTGGCCAGGTAGTGCGGGTAGATGCTCGCAAAGCTCATGTCGAAGATCCGGTGCCGCGCCATGATCCACCTCCCGTGTCGTGGAGCAGGTGCGAGGCTACCCGGCACGCCTCCGCGCACCCCTAGCCGATCAACGCCGCCGCCCGTGCCTCGAGGTACCGACGCTCAGGCTCGCTGCGGGTCCCCCGCGAGGCCGTGAGGTACTCGACGACCGCGGCGGTCAGGTCCCCGGACCGCTCGAGCAGGTGGGCGCGGACGGCGTGCGTGCGGTGGTGATCGACGAGCACCGGGTCGTCCGCCACGAGGTCCAGCTCGAGCAGCCCGGTCGCCGGGTCGTGCGCCATCGCCACCGCCACCACGCGGCTGAGGGTCACCATCGGGCCGGGGGCCGTCGTGAGCAGGAGGTCGTACAGGGCGAGCACCTGCGGCCAGTCGGTGTCGGCGGCGGTCGCAGCCTCGGCGTGCACCGCGGCGATCGCCGCCTGGAGCTGGTACGGGCCGAGACGCTCCCGGGCGAGCGCCCCGGTGACGAGCGCGATGCCCTCGTCGATGAGCCCTCGGTCCCAGGTCGTCCGGTCCTGCCGGTCGAGCGGCACGAGAGACCCGTCCGGGGCGACGCGGGCCGGGCGGCGCGCCCCGGTGAGCAGCATCAGCGCGAGGAGGCCCTGCACCTCACCACGCACGGGCTCGAGGGCCGAGGCGTGAGTCGCGCGGGCCACGAGCATCCGGGTCAGCCGGATCGCCTCAGCGGTCAGGTCCACACGTGTCACGGCGGTGCCCGAGCTGGCGGCATGGCCCTCGGTGAAGACCAGGTAGAGGACGGCAGCGACCGCCTCGACCCGGCCGGGCAGGTCCGTGGCCACGGGCAGCACGAACCGTGCTCCGGCCCGGCGGATCGCCGCCTTGGCCCGGCTGATCCGCTGAGCGACCGTGGCCTCGGGCACGAGCAGCCCGCGGGCGATCTCTGCGGTGGTCAGCCCGCCGACGGCGCGCAGGGTGAGGGCGACCTGCGACGGCGGGGTGAGCGCGGGGTGGCAGCACAGCAGGAGCAGCTCGAGCGAGTCGTCCTGCTCGGCCCCCGCGGCCCGGTGGTCCTCGTCGGGGTGCGCGAGGTGCTCCCGGCTGCGTCGCGCCGAGTCCCGCCGCCACTGCTCCACCAGACGCCGGCTGGCCACGGTGACCAGCCATCCGCGCGGGTTGCCGGGGATCCCCTCCCGCGGCCACTGCGTCGCCGCGGCGAGCAACGCCTCCTGGACGGCGTCCTCGGCCGCACCGAAGTCGGTGGTGCGACGCGCGACAGCCCCGAGGGCCTGCGGCGCGAGCTCCCGCAGCAGGCCCTCGAGGCTGTCGCCGACCACTCAGGCGTCCGGCGTCGAGTAGTCCATCACCGGCCGGATCTCGACGTCACCAGCTCCGGCGGCGACCTCGGGGATCCGCGCAGCGATCTCGACCGCTCGCTCCCTGGACGTCACGTCGACGAGGTAGTATCCCGCGAGCATCTCCTTCGACTCGGCGAAAGGGCCGTCGCTGGTCACGAGCGCACCCGAGCGCAGGCTCACCACGGTCGACGTCGAGTCGTCGGCGAGGGCCTCCGCGGAGACCAGCTCGCCGGCGGCCGCGAGGTCGGAGTTCAGCTCGACGTAGGCCTGCAGCCCCGCGGCCTGGACCTCCTGCGGCATCGCCGCGAACTCCGCCCGTGCCGCCCGGTTCTGGTGGATGAGGATGAGGTACTTCATCGGGATGCTCCCTTGGCCGGACCCGCCGGGGATCGGCGAGCTCTCACCTGACGGTCGAAGCCGACGCCCCATTCTCGACATCCCGACAGAGCTACGTCACCCCCCCGTGGACCTGGGAGACGCCGAGGCTCCGGTGCCGGTCGGAGGCCGGGCGCGGGACACCCCCGCACCCGACCTCACCGTCACCCGCAGCTGGCCGCCGCGTACGGTGCGGTCAGCGTGCGTGCGGCGGCGTCACCGGAGACCGGCTCCACCACGACCGACACGATCCCCTCGGCGACCGACGACGACCTGCTCGAGAACGCCTGCGAGACGCTCCTGCCCGCGGCCAGCCGGGCGACCGTCTTCGACCCGTGGTCCGAGGTCACCGTGAGCCGGACCGCCACGTCGTCCTCGTTCGTCTGGGTCGCCGTGACCACGACCTTGCCAGCCACGCACCGAGTCGAGGCGACCACTGCCACATCCAGTGCCTGGTCAGGCGCGTCGACGTGCCGCGGCAGCCATTGCTGGGGCGGGTCGAGGTTGGCGATCGGCCGGATGGCCCGCACCGCCCCGACGACCTCGGTCCCGATGACACCGGCCTCGTTCACGATCTCCAGGGCGAGGTTGGTCGCCGGGGAGGAGAAGCGCAGGAAGCCGTGCCCGGTGTCCTCGACGAACCATCGCTGCAGCTCGTCGGAGGGGTCGCACGCGGCGAGGACCGTCGGCGTGCCCGGTGCACCCGAGCCGTCGGCGAGGGCGACGCAACGCTCGGGCGACGTGCCCGCCGCGACCAGACGGAACGCCCCCTCCGGGGCCGCGTCCAGACGCCAGACCTGCTCCACGACGTCGTCCGCGCAGGCATCCTGGACCACGCCGGCCTCGTCGGCCGTGAGGCACTGGGTCCCCGGGACCGGGTTCTGGAGCTGGTCCTCGTTCGAGACGGGGACCACCGCCGTCGCCCCGTTCCCCGACGGCGAGGAGTCGACGACCTCCTGCCCGCCCTCCTCGTCGAATCGGTACCACGCAACGTCACCGCCGCCGACCGCGCTGCCTCCGCCAGGCTCGGCGGTGAGCGCCGCCATCTCGGAGGCGGAGAGGGCGCGGCTGAAGATGTTGACGTCGTCGACCGAGGCGTTGAGCAAGGGGTCGGCGCTGAACTGCGACCGGCCGATCCAGTTGTTCGAGGTGAAGCCCAGGTCGGCCGGGCGCAACGTGTAGCTCGTGTTCTGGCGCACCGCCTGACCGTCGACCCACAACGTCCCGGTCGTGCCGGTCGCCGAGACCGCGACATGGGTCCACGCGGTGCCTACCGAGACGCTGTTGCCTGAGCCGGGAACCGTGTGACCACGCCCGTCGGCGAGCCTGATCTCCGAGCGCAGCCCCGTGGGGGTCGCGGCGGCCGCCGGGGTGAGGAACATGAAGTTCTCGGTGCTGTCGCCGAAGTCGAAGAGCCGCGCCCAGTCGTTGCCCTGGGTGCTGCCACGCTTGACCCACATCGAGATCGTGAAGTCCCCGTCCAGGTCGCTGACGATCCCGTCGGGCATGTCGACGTAGCCGACCGGGCTCCCCCCGTTGAGCTGGAGGCCGGTGCCGAACCCGGGCGGGCCGGCGACGCGTGGCACCTCAGGCATGGTGAAGCTCGTCGCCTCGGTGACGAGCTGGACGTGGTCGCCGTCGGCCAGGTCGTAGGCGCCGCCGTCCCCGTCCGAGAAGAACGGCCACCCGTCCCGCCACTCCATGGGCCGGATCCCGAGGGTGTTGTTCGGCAGGTAGGCGTGGTAGACGAGGTAGGTGACGTCGTCCTCGGTGAACACGTCGGCCCCGCCCGGCGCACGGTAGAGCCCGGCGGGCGTGACGCCCTCGGCCGACTGTCGCGTATCGAGGATGACGCTGCCCCCACCCTCGTCCAGGCGGACGCCGGCCTGGTCCACGTAGGGGCCGGTGATCTCGGTGGACCGCCCGACGGCGACCTTGTACGTCGAGCTCGCCCCCGAGCAGCACTTGTCCCAGCTCAGCACCAGGTAGTAGTAGCCGTCGCGGTAGAAGATCGCGGGGCCCTCGACCGGGTTGTCGTCCGCCTGTCGCGAGGCGATCAGGGTCGGCTCGCCGACGACGCCGGTGAGGCCCTCGTCGAGCTGCTGGATGGCGATGCCGTCCCAGAAGGAGCCCCAGACGATCCACCACGTGCCGTCGGTGTGCTCGATGACGACCGGGTCGATCGCGTTGACGTCGAGCGTCTGGGGTCCCGTGGCGAGGCTGCCGGAGGTGATGACCGGTCGACCGAGGTCGACGTAGCTGCTCGGCACCGCGGGGGTCTTGGTCGTCTTGAGTCCGATCGCCGAGTCCGAGGACCCGAAGCTCGACTGCGAGTAGTAGTAGTAGAACGTGTCCCCGATCTTCTGCAGGTGCGGGGCCCACAACGTCGTCGAGTTGGGGACGCTGGTGGTCCACGGGGCGCGCGACACGTTCCCGGCGGTCGTCCACGGGCCGTTCATGGTGGGCGCCGTGCGGATCGAGTTGTGCGAGGCGGCGACGACGTAGAGTCCCGCGGCCTCGTCGTAGATCATCGTGGGGTCGTGGACGGAGACGTTCCCCGTGAGCGGGAGCTGACCCACCGGCGTGGGCTCGGGCGGTTCGTCCTCGGCCTGAGCCGGCATGGCGCTCAGCGAGAGCCCGAGACCCAGCGCCACCAGGGCGGCCAGCCCCGAGGCGTGCAGACGAGAGGTGCGCATCGCAGTTCTCCTGTGTTCGACGTCGTTGTCGTTCCGGAGCCGAAGCCGAAGCCGTGATCTCCGCCCCGTCTACATCGTTGTAGAACTGCCGAGACTCGTGTCCGAGAGAGAACAACGATGTGGGGCGATGTTAGGGCTAACAACGGGACTCGTCAACGGTTGCCAATACAAGCGCGCCGCAGCAAGGCTGCGACCGACGAGCTGGACGTCCTGTCGAAGGTCGAGCAGATGGCCGCCCCGGACCGCGCGGTGGCCTAGCTGAGCTCCGCGGCCGAGGCCAGCATCATCGCGCTCGTGAAGAGGACCGCAGGCTGAGCACGCCTCGCAGCACTATCGGTGCGAGTCTGGTGCTGCGCCAGCCGTCGGTCGACGCGGGGCTGACGCCCACCCGGCACGGACGCAGCGGAGGACCTCGATGCCACCCAGCACACCCACGACGGCCGAGGGCACACCCCCGGCCCCGCCCTCCGACGCCCCGGCCTGGCACACGCTGGCACCTGACGAGGTCGCGACCCGGCTCGGCGTCGACCCACGTCATGGCCTGGACGAGAGGCAGGTCGGCGAGCGGCTGGCCGAGCACGGCCGCAACGAGCTGACCCAGGAAGCCGGGGTGCCGACCTGGCGCAAGATCCTCAAGCTCCTCACCGAGCCGATGACCGTCGTCCTGATCCTCGCGGCCGTGGTGAGCGCCGTGGTCACCCGGGAGATCGAGACGCCGATCGTCATCCTCGTGGTGGTGACCTTCAACGCCGTGCTCAACCTGGTCCAGGAGCGCCGCGCGGAGGACAGCCTCCAGGCCCTCGAGGACATGACCGTGACCCGAGCGCGGGTCCGGCGCGGCGGGCGGGTCACCGAGGTGGACGCACCGGACCTCGTGCCCGGGGACGTCGTGCTGCTCGAGGCCGGTGACGTGGTCCCCGCGGACGGGCGCGTCGTCGAGGCGGCGGGGCTCGAGGTGCAGGAGGCCGCGCTGACCGGCGAATCCGCCCCCGTGACCAAGGAGGCAGACGCCCACCCGCCCGCAGACGCCCCCCTCGGGGACCGCGTCGACATGGCCTACATGAGCACCGCCGTCACCCGCGGCCGAGGCGTCCTGGTGGTCACCGCGACGGGCATGGGCACCGAGATCGGCCGCGTCGCGGGGCTGCTCGACGCGGCCGGCCAGGAGCAGACACCCCTGCAGCGGCAGATCGCCCAGCTCGCCATGTTCCTCAGCATCGTCGCGGGCGTGGTGGTCGCGATCGTCTTCGGCCTCGGGCTGATCGCTGGCACCCCGGTGGCCGACCTCTTCCTCACCGCCGTCGCCCTGGCCGTCGCGACCATCCCCGAGGGGCTCACCGCCGTCGTCGCCTTCACCCTCGCGATGGGTGCCGCCCGCCTCGCCCGCCGAGGCGCGATCATCAAGAGCCTCTCCTCGGTCGAGACCCTCGGCTCGACCGCGCACATCGCGACCGACAAGACCGGCACCCTGACCCTCAACCAGATGACCGCCCGGGAGCTCTTCGCCGAGCAGCGCCTGTTCCGGATCAGCGGCGAGGGGTACAGCACCGACGGCGCCCTGGAGGTCACCGGTGACGGACCGACGCCCGACGTACGTGCGGCTCTGCTGAGCATGGCCCTGGCCAGCGAGGCCGTGGTGCGCGACGGCGAGCTCGTCGGCGACCCGACCGAGGGCGCCCTGGTGGTCCTGGCCGAGAAGGGCGGGCTCGACGTCGACGCGGTGCGGCGCCACTGGCCACGGGCCGCAGAGATCCCCTTCGACTCCGACCGCAAGTACATGGCGACCTTCCACCACTGGGCCACCTCCCCCCTCGACGTCGGCGAAGACCCCGGCGGGCAGGACGACGGCGCCCGCGCGTGGGTGCGGGACCTTGCCCCGCAGGACACCGACCGCACCCGCCTGTTCGTCAAGGGCGGCCCCGACATCGTGCTGGCCAGGTGCACCCTGCTCGACACCCCCGAGGGCGTGATCGACCTCGACGACGCCCAGCGCGACCGGCTGCGCAGCCTCAACGAGGAGATCGGCTCCCGGGGGCTGCGCGTCCTGGCCGTCGCGCACCGGGACCTCTCCCCCACGGAGATCGACCTCGAGACGGCCGGCGACGCCACCGCCGACGAGCTCGGCGAGCACGTGCGCGGCCTGACCCTGCTCGCCTTCGTCGGGATCGTCGACCCGCCCCGCCCCGAGGTGCGGGATGCCATAGCGACGGCCCACCAGGCCGGGATCGTGGTCCACATGGTCACCGGGGACCACGTCGGCACGGCCTCCGCGATCGCCGAGGACCTCGGGCTGCACGGCGAGGCCGTCTCGGGCCCCGAGCTCGACGGCATGGACGACGAGACCCTCGCCCAGCAGGCCGGCGGCTACGCGGTCCTCGCGCGGGTGAGCCCCGAGCACAAGATCCGCATGGTCGACGCGCTGCAGGCCGACGGCTCGGTGGTCGCGATGACCGGCGACGGCGTCAACGACGCCCCGGCGCTCAAGCAGGCCGACATCGGGATCGCCATGGGCATCACCGGGACCGAGGTGTCCAAGGGCGCGGCCTCGATGATCCTGACCGACGACAACTTCGCGACCATCGTCTCGGCCGTCCGCGAGGGGCGCGGCATCTACGACAACGTCGTGAAGTTCGTGCGGTTCCAGATCGCGACCTCGTGGGGGTTCGTGATCATCTTCCTCACGGCCGGGATCGCGGGGATCGCCGGCGGCGCCCCCTTCACGGCCCTGCAGGTGCTGTGGGTCAACATCATCATGGACGGTCCGCCGGCCATGGCCCTGGGCCTGGACAGGCCCGAGCCCGACGTCATGGATCGGCCCCCACGCCGCACCGGGGAACCGATCCTGACCCGCCCCCGCGTGGCGCGGATCATCCTCTCGGCCGTCGTCATGGGGGTCGGCACCTTGGCCGTCCTCGTCCTGGCACCCGGCCCCGCCCCCAGCCACGGCGTGGCGACCACCGCGGGGACCATGGCCTTCACCACCTTCGTGCTGTTCCAGCTGCTGAACCTGCTCAACGTGCGCAGCCGCGAGCGCACCGTGTTCCACCGCCGCACCCTGACCAACCGCACCCTGTGGATCGCGCTGCTCACCGTGCTCGTGCTGCAGGTCGCCGTGGTGCACCTGCCGCTCCTGCAGGGCTTCTTCAGCACCACCGCACTCACCGTGACCCAGTGGGGGGTCGCGGCGGGCGTGGCCTCCTCGGTGCTGTGGGTCGAGGAGGCGCGCAAGGCGATCAGCCGCCGACGCCACCGCGGGTGATCCGTGAGGTCGTCACGGGCCGACCTGCAGCCACGCGTCCTCAGCCTGATCTGCTACCTCTCCCGCAGCTGACCAGCGATGAGTTCGGCCCCCGGGCCGGGTCTGCCGAAGGCATGGACACCACCTTCGACCCCACCGCCGTCGTCGACCTCGTCAACGCGCAGGTGCGCAACGGACGACTGCCCGGGGCGGTCCTCGGGCTGCGGCACGCCGGACGCACGCACCTGCACGCCGTCGGGGCACGGTCCCTGGGCGAGCCTGGGGCCATGACCGTGGACACCACCTTCCGGATCTCCTCGCTCACCAAGCCCCTCGCCGGCGCGCTGACCCTGTCCCTCGTCGCTGACGGGACCCTGGGACTGGACGACCCCGTGACGCGGTGGTTGCCCGAGCTCGCCGACCTGCGCGTGGTCCGGGACCTCGAGGGACCGCTCGGGGACACGGTGCCCGCCGAGCGGGCGCCGACCGTCCGGGAGCTCCTGACGATGACGGCCGGCTTCGGATGGGTGCCGGGGGACGGGCCCCTCGTGGAGGCCGTTCGGGCGAGCGGGATCGGCCCGAGCCCCTTCAGTCCCGAGGTCTCCCCCGAGGTGTACCTGCGCCGGCTGGCCGCCCTGCCCCTCGCCGCCCCGCCGGGGGCCGGGGCCTGGTACCACATGACCTTCGACGCCCTGGGGGTGCTGCTCGCCCGTGCCACCGGGCGGCCCTTGCCGCAGCTGCTCGCCGAACGCCTGACCGGGCCGCTGGGGCTCGTCGACACCGGCTTCACGGCCGACCCTGGACGGACGGCCGCCTGCTACCTGCCCACCGCTGACGGCTCCGGGCTCGACCCGTTCCCTGGCCCACCGGTCGACGTGGACCCGGTGTTCCCGAGCCTGGCCACCGGGATGCTCTCGACCGCCCCGGACCTGCTCGCCGCCCTGACTGCCCTCGCCGCCGGTGGAGCCCCCGTCCTGGACCCGGCCCATGTCGAGCTGCTCACCACGGACGCCCTGACCGACGAGCAGCGCCGCTCGCGGGGCTCCACGGCGATCCTCGAGCCGGGGTGCTCCTGGGGCCTCGGCGCGGGGGTCGACCTCGAGGCGGGCACGGGTGGCCGGGCACCGGGACGATGGGGGTGGATCGGGGGGACGGGCACCGCGGCGTACGTCGACCCGACCCGCGACCTCGTCGTGGTGCTGCTCACGGGGCGAGGGCTCGCCGGACCGCACGACAGCCCCAGCGCCGTGCTCGAGGCCGCGGCC
>NZ_JALPKN010000390.1 GCF_023630195.1 Actinotalea sp. C106
GCCAGGGCGCGCACCCGCTCCACGAGCCCCGGGCCGTGGGCGAGCGGGGCGGCCCCGAGGTCGACCAGGTACTCGTGGTTGGCCGGAGAGGCCGTGCCGATCACTCGGGCCCCGCGGTGGTGCGCGAGCTGGGTCACCATCGCGCCCACCCCGCCGCTCGCCCCGTGGACGAGGACCGTGTCCCCGGCCCCCACCGCAGCCGCGGCGACGGCGTTGACCGCCGTCGTCCCCGCGAGCATGAGACCCCCGGCCCGCGCCCAGTCCAGGCCCGCGGGCTTGGGCACCAGGTCCTCGGCGGGCACCACGAGGTGGTCGGCGTAGGCCCCCTGCACGGGGTGGGCGATGACCTCGTCCCCCGGGCTGAAGGCCTCGACGTCCGGGCCGACAGCGGTGACCACGCCCGCGGCCTCGAAGCCGAGCCGCAGCGGCAGACGCGCGGGATCGCTGCCCCAGGCACCGGTGTACGTCTTCCAGTCGGCCGGGTTGACCCCGGCGGCGCGGACCTCGATCAGCACCTCCCCGGGGCCCGGGACGCCCGGCTCCTCCTCGACGAGGGCAAGGACCTCGGGTCCTCCGTACGCTGCGGCGACCACGACGCGACTCATGCCTCGATCATCTCTCCGCACCGCGACCCGGTCCAGGGCCGGGAGTCCCCTCGTCGCGCCGGTACCCTGGCGCGGTGACCCTGCACCTGTTCGACACCGCGACCCGTGCCGCGCGCGCCCTCGTGCCGCTCACCCCCGGGCAGGTCCGTGTCTACGTGTGCGGGGCCACGGTGCAGGGCGGCCCTCACATCGGTCACATGCGCATGGCCGTCGCCTTCGACGTGCTGGTCCGCTGGCTGCGCCGTAGCGGCCTCGACGTGACCCTCGTGCGGAACGTCACCGACATCGACGACAAGATCCTCACCAAGTCCGCCGAGGCCGGCGTGCCGTGGTGGGCCTGGGCCCAGCGGTTCGAGCGCGAGTTCACCGCCGCGTACGACGCCCTCGGGGTGCTGCCGCCCACCTACGAGCCCCGCGCGACCGGCCACGTGACCGAGATGGTCGAGCTGATGGAGCGTCTGGTCGAGCGAGGCCACGCCTACGTGACGGGGGCCGGGGACGTCTGGTTCGACGTCCGCTCCTTCCCCGAGTACGGCGCGCTGACCAACCAGCGGCCCGAGGACCTCACCCCGGCCGACGACGAGGCCGACCAGCCCGACGGCGAGGGGTCGGTCAAGCGGCACCCGCACGACTTCGCGCTGTGGAAGGCCACCAAGCCGAGCGACCCGGCCACCGCGTCCTGGCCCACCCCGTACGGCCGTGGCCGACCAGGCTGGCACCTCGAGTGCTCGGCCATGGCCGAGAAGTACCTCGGCGAGACCTTCGACATCCACGGCGGCGGCCTCGACCTGCGCTTCCCGCACCACGAGAACGAGCAGGCCCAGTCCCGGGCGGCGGGGCACGGGTTCGCCCAGCTGTGGATGCACAGCGCGTGGGTGACCCAGGGCGGCGCGAAGATGAGCAAGTCCCTGGGCAACTCGCTCATGGTCGCGAGCATCCTCGAGCAGGCCCCGGCCGTGGCGCTGCGGTACGCCCTGACCGCGGTGCAGTACCGCTCGATGCTCGAGTACACCCCCGAGACCCTCCACGAGGCCGAGGCCACCTGGACGCGTCTGGCAGGGTTCGTCGAGCGGGCCACCGAGCGGCTGGGCCGCAGCCACGACCTCGACGCGGTCCGCACCGCGCCGCTGCCCGCGGGCTTCACCGCCGCGATGGACGACGACCTCAACGTCCCGGCGGCCCTCGCCGTCGTCCACGAGCACCTGCGCCGCGGCAACACGCTGCTGGCCGACGGCTCGGACGAGCAGGTCGAGGCCGAGGTGCTGGCCCTGCGCGGGATGCTCGACGTGCTGGGTCTCGACCCCGTCCAGTGGGGCGGGGCAGGGCAGGGCTCGCTCGCCGAGACAGCCTTGGACGCGCTCGTCCGGGCCGAGCTCGACGCCCGGGCCCGGGCCCGGGCCGAGAAGGACTGGACCACCGCCGACGCCGTGCGGGACCGGCTCGCCGGTGCCGGCATCGTCGTCGAGGACTCACCGACCGGTGCACGCTGGTCGCTCGTGCACGACCAGGAGGACTGATGGCAGGCAACTCCCAGCGCCGCGGCGCCACGCGCAAGGCCGGATCCAAGAAGGGGGCGACCGGCGGTACCGGCGGCAAGAACCGCCGCGCCCTCGAGGGCAAGGGCCCGACCCCCAAGGCCGAGGACCGCCCGTACCACGTGGCCGCCAAGCGCAAGGCCGCCCAGGAGCGCCTCGAGAAGGCCCCAGGGCGGGGTGGCCCCTCCCGGGCGACCTCGACCACCGGTGCCAGCACCGGCCGCACCGCCC
>NZ_JALPKN010000391.1 GCF_023630195.1 Actinotalea sp. C106
GGCCGCGGCGCCGAGCTAGCGGTAGGGGCGCTCGGCGCCCGCCTCGGACGCGGGGGCGTCGACGACATCGCTCACGGCCACCGTGATGTTGTCCCCGGCGTCGGCAGCCTCGGCGGCGGCCACCAGGGCGTCCGCCGCCTCCTCCGGCCCTGCGGCCTCGGCCAGGAGGGCCAGGACCTCGGCCTCGGGAACGTAGTCGGTGAGGCCGTCGCTCGCGAGCAACCACCGGTCCCCGGGGACGGTCGCGACCTCGAGCATCGTGATGTTGTCGCCGTCCTCGAGCGACCCGGCCAGGGACCGGAGGATCACGTTGCGCCGCGGGTGTCCGTAGGCCTCGTCGGCCCCGATGGCACCCTGCTCGACCAGCATCTGCACCAGGGAGTCGTCCCGGGTGACGCGCCGTCCTTCCCCGTCGCGGACGAGGTAGGCGCGCGAGTCCCCGATGTGCGCCACCCGCGCCGCGTCGTCGGTGCAGAACAGCCCCGTGAAGGTCGTCGACATCCCGGTCAGGGCGGGGTCGCGTCGGGCGCGCTGGCCGATCTCGGCGTTGGCCTGGGCGAGCACCCCCTGCAGCTCCTCGGTCGACAGGTCACGGCTGCCGGCCGGGGCGAGCAGCGACATGAGGCGGTGCGTGACCGTCCAGGAGGCCACGTCGCCCCCGGCGTGACCACCCACCCCGTCGGCCACGAAGACGTACTCCTCCGAGGCGCCGACCGAGTCCTGGTTGTTGCTGCGGTGCGGTCCGGTCACCGATCGCATCGCCGTGACGAGCGTCAGTCCCATCTGGTCCCCCCCGGGGTGCGCGTCGTGGTCCGGCCTCCATGGTGGACCACGGACCGGTACGACGCAGGCGCTGGGGCGACGCCCCGGGTGGTGCGCGGGTCAGCCTGCCGAGTGCTGCACCGGGGAGCGCACGGTGGTGCCCTGCGCGGGGATCGACGCCGTGCGGGTACCGACCCGCCGCGAGAGGTGATGGGCGGGTCGCTCGACCAGCCGGTAGAAGACGGCTGCGACGACCACCGCCACCGGGACGGCGAGGGCTGCCGCGAGGCCCGCGACGGTCGCCGGCAGCAGGAGCGTGACGGCGGCGATCACCGGGATGTGGACGAGGTAGAGGCTGAAGGAGCGCACCCCGACCCACTGCCACACGGGGGTCTCGAGGGCTCGGCGCAAGGGGTCCCAGTGCAGGGCGAGGACGACGACGAGGCAGGCCCCGAGGATCGACGCCCCGCTCGCGAGGGCCTCGAGCGCCGGGGCGTCGACCGGGAGCCCGCGCACGGTCCACCGGGCTGTCACGAGGGCCGTGGCGGTGAGAGCGAGAGCTGTCCACAGCACCCGGTGGTGCGGGTGCTCGTCGACCCGCCGTGCCGCTCGTCCGACGTCGTCGAGGTGTGCCGCCAGGATCACGCCGAGGGCGAAGATCGGCAGGTAGCGCAGCGCGGGCGACTGGAGCAGCGTCCCTGCGGCGATCAGGACGAAGGCCGCGGGGACGGTGATCGGCCACAGCGAGCGCCCGCGCCGCACGAGCAGCAGGAAGGCGGGCAGCAGGAGGGAGAACACCACCTCCCACTGCAGGGACCACAGGGCGACGTTGAGCGGTCCGACGCCGTCGAGCAGGAGCGCGTCGTGCCAGGCGTCCTGGGCCGACGCCGTCTGCCAGACCTGGACGAAGGCGGACCGGCCCGCGCCGGAGCGCCCCGACAGGAGCACGGCGAGCACGACGGCGACCGCGAGCGAGCCCCAGACGGGGAGGTAGAGGCGGACCAGGCGTCGGGGGTAGTACTCGCGCCACGCCACGGGGCGTGCGAGGGCGGGCAAGGTCAGGACCAGGCCGCTGAGCACGAAGAAGACGATGACCGCCTCCTCCCCGGCCCACAGCAGGTGCAGCGGTGTGTGGGTGACGAGCCACAGCAGGGGTCCGGAGCCGGCCGCCGTGCCGTCCCCCTGGATCGTGGCCAGGACGGGGATCACCAGGAGCGCGTGGTGCACCAGGACGACGACGGCAGCTGCCCCGCGCAGCCCGTCGAGGCTGGCGAGACGACGTCTGGTGGATGCGGCCGGAGCCGGTCGTTCCGTCGTGCCCATCTGTCCCCCCCCCCCCCCCCCCGGGCGGTCTGCCGAACCGGACAAATGTCTCATATCTACCCTCACGAGAGGGAGGGGTTCACCCGGACGGGTGAGGTGGGGTGGGTCACCAGTGGCGTGGGTGCGCCCGGCGCGGGGGCAGGAGCGTCGTGCTGTCGCCGCGCGCGGCGTCGAGCTGGGGGCCGGTGACGAACAGGGCGTCGCGCAGGTCGGTCCCCGCGAGCTCGGCCCCGCGCAGGTCGGTCCCCAGCAGGT
>NZ_JALPKN010000392.1 GCF_023630195.1 Actinotalea sp. C106
GGGCGGGGGTGACGCCGGTACTGGTGGCGGCGGGGGCCGCGGTCTCGGTCGGTGCCGGGATCGGGGGCAGGGGGATCACTCCTCGTCGTGAGACGCGTCGCTGGACGCGTCGTCGTCGGGCGCGCGGACGGCACCCGGGTGGTGGGGGCTGCGCGCCGCGGCCAGCAGGGCAGCCACCGCGGTTCGCGCACGGGCCTCGGCCCGCGGATCCCGCAGCAGACGGTGCGCGTGGTAGTAGGCGAGCATCACGCCGTAGAGGTCGGCGGCGAACTGGTCGGGGGCGGCGTCGACGCGGAACTGGCCGTCGGCCACTCCCCCGGCGAAGATGCGGGCGATCGAGCGGACCAGCTCACGGTGCTGCTCCTCGAGGAGGTCACGGACGGCCCCCTCCTGGTCGTCCAGCTCGACGCTGGCCTTGACGATCAGCACCCCGCCCGGGGCGAAGGTGCGACCGCAAGCGAGCCACCGGTCGACCAGGGCGTGCACCCGCGGCTCCCCCCGCGGCGCCTGGAGCGCTGGCCGCACGACCTCCGCCGCGAACTGCTCGGCCGCCGTCTCGAGGACTGCGAGCTGCAGCGCCTCCTTGGAGCGGACGTGCGCGTAGAGCCCGCTCTTGGACAGCCCCGCCTCGACGGCGAGCTGCCCCACGGTCAGACCACCGAGGCCCACCCGGCAGGCCACCTCGACGGCCCGCTCCAGGATCGCGGCACGGGTCCGCTGCCCCTTGCTCTCCTCGCTCGCCCCCGCATCCACCCGAGCAAATTAGCACGATCGTGCTTTTTGCTCGACGCCCCCCCTCGGGGAGAGCCCTGACTGCGAGGTCCGCCGGCTCTCGGGGCGCCTGGGCGACGTCTACGCTCGCCTGCATGACGGCCCTCGACGACGCCCGCGCGCTGATGAGGGACCACCTGGCACCGAGCCTTCGCGCGCAGGGCTGGCGGGGCAGCGCAGGCAGCTGGCTTCGGACGCACCCGACGCAGTGGGTGACGCTGGGGTGGCAGAAGGACAAGTACTCCGACCCCGCGTCGGTGCTCTTCACCGGGAACCTCGCGGTGATCTCCAAGGACGTCTGGGACGCGGAGAACGTCCCCCGCGGTCGCCGCGCCGCCAAGCCTGCGGCGTCGACGTCCTGGGGACTCGGCTGGGAGCAGCGGCTCGGTGCGCTGATCCCGGGCACCGACGGCGACCGGTGGTGGGTCGTCCACCCCGGGTGCGATCTGACGGTGGTGGCCAGCGAGGTCCTCGAGGCGCTCAGCAGGTACGGACTGCCCGCCCTCGAGCGTGCCCTGGCCGAGGCCGAGGCCCGTCCGCGCCTCTGCTGGCACAACGTCGGGGGCCGGAGCTGGTTCGAGCCCTGCGAGCGCCCGGCCGACGTCGAGGTCCTCGCGCCCGGCCGGACGACCTTCCGGTGCGCCGAGCACGCCGACGCCGCCCGAGCCACCGCGTAGGCGAACCGGGCAGCTCAGCGCGGAAGGATGCGGGTCAGGCCTCGAGGAGGATGGTGGTGGGGCCGTCGTTGACGAGCTCGACCGCCATGTCCGCACCGAAGGTCCCGGTCTCGACGCGCAGGCCGCGAGCGCGCAGGTCGGCGACGACGGCGTCGACGAGGGGCTCGGCCACAGGGCCGGGGGCTGCTGCGTTCCAGGTCGGACGGCGGCCCTTGCGGGTGTCGGCGTAGAGCGTGAACTGGCTGATCACGAGCACCGGGGCCCCCGCGTCGGCAGCCGAGCGCTCCTCACGCAGGATGCGCAGCTCGGCCACCTTGCGCGCGATGAGCGCCACCTGGTCGGCGCCGTCCTCGTGGGTCACCCCGACGAGGACGACCAGGCCGGGCTCGTCGATCTGCCCGACCACGGCGCCGTCCACCGTGACCGAGGCGCGGGTCACCCGCTGGACGACGGCCCTCACGCGGCACCCCCGGACGCCGTTCCCGCGTCCAGCGCGGCACGGACCTCACCGACGGGCACCCCGTGACCCAGGACGGGGGTGCGACCGACCTCGCGCAGGGCCGTCAGCACCTCCTCGATCCGGGCACCGTCCCCGCGGGCCAGCACGGGCTCGCGGGCCTCCGTCCCGTCGAGGGCACGCTCGAGGGCAGCCGCGACGACGACGGCGCAGGGCCGCATCGAGCCGTCGCGCACCTTGAGGGCCAGGCCGGTCCCGTCGGGAAGACCCGCGGCGTAGACGCCGTCGGCCCCGTCCTTGGCGACCAGGCCCGGGACCGCGCGCATGAGGCGCGTGACCTCGCGGCCGGGGCCCCCGACGAGCTCGGGGTAGCGGGACATCACCCGGGCCACCCGCGCCTCGGGGGCCTCCGAGGCGTCGGGGGGCA
>NZ_JALPKN010000393.1 GCF_023630195.1 Actinotalea sp. C106
CGGCGGGCCGCACGCCGCAGGTCCTCGGCCGGGACCCCGGACACCTGCTCGGCGCGCTCGGGCCACCAGGCCGCGACGCTGCGACGGACGTCCTCGGCCCCGCTCGTGCGCGCCTCGAGGTACTCCTCGTCGACCAGGCCTTCGGCCCAGACCACGTGCAGCAGGGCCATGAGGACCACGAGGTCGGTACCCGGCACGGGCTGCAGGTGCATCCCCGCGCCGTCGTCGGACAGCGCGGCGGTGGCCGAGTGGCGCGGGTCCACGACGACCAGACCTCCCGCGGCGCGCGCGCCCGCGAGGTGGGTCGTGGACGGGGGCATGGTCTCGGCCACGTTGGACCCGAGCAGCAGCACGGCCTGCGCGCCGCCCAGATCGGCCAACGGGAAGGGCAGTCCACGATCGATCCCGAAGGCCCGGTTGGCCCCTGCGGCGGCGCTCGCCATGCAGAACCGGCCGTTGTAGTCGATGAACGGCGTGCGCAGCACCACCCGCGCGAACTTCCCCAGGGCGTAGGCCTTCTCGTTCGTCAGCCCCCCACCACCGAAGACCGCCACCGTCTCCGGCCCGTACCTGCGCCGAAGCCCGTGGATCCGCTCCGCGATCAGGTCCAGGGCTTCGTCCCAGGACGTCGGGTGCAGCTCGCCGTCGTCACCGCGAACCAGGGGGGAGGTCAGCCTGTCGGGGGCGCGGAGCACCTCGGCGCTGGTCCAGCCCTTCTGGCACAGCCCGCCCCGGTTGGTCGGGAAGTCTCGACCCTCCACCGTGACCGGTACCCGGGCTGCGGTCGGGGCGGCGCCGGGCACCTCGGCGTCGCCCTCGACGGGCTCGGGGGTGGTCAGGTGCATCGCGCACTGCAGGGCGCAGTACGGGCAGTGGGTCGCGGCCGGCGCCGCGGGTGCCTGCGGGGTCGGCAAGTGCACGGTGGACGCAGTCATTCAGATCCCTGCAGCGCTGAGCACGGCGGCGCGGCGCTGGTAGACGAACCAGGTGGTGAACCCCATCACGAGGTAGACGCCGACGAAGGCCCAGAGCGCAGGCTGCAAGGAACCGGCCAGGTCGTCGGAGATCGCGAACCCTCGCGGGATGAGGAACCCTCCGAAGGCCCCGATGGCCCCGGCGATCCCAATGCACCCTGCTGCGGCCTTGCGGGCCCGTGCGGCGCGCTCGGGGGTCGTCGCCCCGACCTGGAACACCGCGGGGATCATGCGGTACGTCGCGCCGTTGCCCACCCCGGTGGCGACGAAGAGCACCAGGAAGGTCCCGAGGAACAGTCCGAAGCTTTGCCGCTCGAGGGCCGTGATCGCCCCGACAGCTCCTGCGGCCATGGTGGCGAAGGAGCTGATGGTGACCCGGGCGCCGCCCCACCGGTCGGCCAGGATCCCGCCGACCGGGCGCGCCAGGGAGCCGACCAGGGCGCCGAGGAAGGCCACGCTCAGGGTGACCTCGGGGAACTGGCCGCGCAGCAGCGTGGGGAAGGCCCCCGAGTAGCCGATGAAGGACCCGAAGGTGCCGATGTAGAGGAACGAGATGATCCAGGTGTGCCGGTTGTGCACCGCAGCACCGAAGGCGCGGTAGTCCGACCGCGCGCCCGAGAGGTTGTCCATGCGCCGCCAGGCCCACACGGCGGCGACCAGGATCAGGGGGATGAACATCAGTCCGGCGCGCTCGAGGGCGATCCCGGCCCCCGCGACGATCACGAGGGGCACGGCGAGCTGGACGGCCGCGGTCCCGAGGTTGCCCCCCGCAGCGTTGAGCCCCAGGGCCTTGCCCTTCTCTCGCTCGGGGTAGAAGAACGAGATGTTCGCCATCGACGAGGCGAAGTTCCCGCCACCGACCCCGGCCAGGGCCGCGACCACGAGCAGCACCGAGAACGGGGTCTCCGGGCGTGAGGTGACGTAGGCGAGGGCGCTCGCGGGAAGCAGGAGCAGCAGCGCCGAGATGATCGTCCAGTTCCGCCCGCCGAACAGCGGGACGGCGAACGTGTACGGGATCCGCAGGGTCGCGCCCACCAGGCTGGGGATCGCGATGAGCCAGAACTGCTGGTCGACGGTGAGGACGAACCCCACGGCCGCGAGCTGGGGAACCACGATGCTCCACGACGCCCACACCGCGAAGCCGAGGAACTCCGCGAAGATCGAGGGATGCAGGTTGCGGCGCGCCACGGCGCGGCCCCCGCCCTCCCAGAAGGCGGGGTCCTCGGCGTCCCAGTGGTCGATCCACCGGCCGCGCCGGGTGGCCCCGGGGGTCGTGCTCGTCGCGGGGGGCGTGGCCACCGCGCTGCCGCTCGGGGCGCCCCCGTCCCTGCTCGCGGGGTCG
>NZ_JALPKN010000394.1 GCF_023630195.1 Actinotalea sp. C106
CGGGCACCTCGCGAGCCCCGCCACCCTCGGCGCCTTCGCCCGCGCCGTGGCCGAGGCCCTGCCCGCGACGGCCCAGGGGGTGCGCGTCGCGGGTGACCTCGACGCGCAGGTCGAGCGGGTCGCCGTGGTCGGCGGATCGGGGGACTCCCTCTTCGACGCCGTCCGGGTCAGCCGGGCCGACGTCTACCTCACCGCTGACCTGAGGCACCACCCGGCCTCCGAGCTGCGCGAGCGGGCCGAGCTCGAGGCCCTTCGCGGGGGACGACCGGCCGCGGACGGACGGCCCTTCCTGGTCGACGTGGCGCACTTCGCGAGCGAGTGGCCCTGGCTCGAGCACGCCGCGCGCCGGCTCACCGCGGACGTGCACCTGGCCCACGGGCCGGGCACTACGGTGGAGACCCGGGTGAGCACCCGCCGCACCGACCCGTGGACCGCGCGCCTCGCCTCACCTGCCGCCCCGTCCGTTGGAGGATCCCAGCCGTGAGCACCGCCCCCGTCGCCGACCAGCACCGGCTCCTCGAGGTCCAGGCCCTCGACACCCGCGCGGCCCAGATCGCCCACCAGCGCGCCAAGCACCCGGCGCACCAGACCGTGGCCGAGCTCTCCTCGCGCCTGGCGGACGTCGAGAGCGCGGTCGTCACCTCGCGGACCGCGGTGAGCGACCTGCGCCGCGAGCTCACCAAGGCCGAGCAGGACGTCGAGCAGGTGCGCAGCCGCGCGAACCGCGACCAGGCTCGCCTCGACGCCGGGGCCAACGCCAAGGACGCCCAGGCGCTGACCAGCGAGCTCGAGGCCCTGGCCCGGCGCCAGGCGGCCCTCGAGGAGGTCGAGCTCGAGGTCATGGAACGGCTCGAGGCCCACGAGACCGCCCTGGCGGACCTCACGAGCGCACGGGACGACATCCTCGAGCAGCAGCAGGCCGCCGCGGCCGAGCTCGAGAAGGTCCTGGCCGAGCTCGACGAGCAGGCAGCGCAGGTCGTCGCCGAGCGCGAGCAGCGCGCCGCAGGCCTCGACGCCGGGCTCGTCGCCCTCTACGACAGGGTGCGTGCCCAGCAGGGCGGGGTCGGTGTCGCGGCGCTGCGGGGCCGTCGCTGCGAGGGCTGCCGCCTCGAGCTCAACCCGAGCGACGTCGAGCACATCAAGGCTGCCCCCGAGGAGCAGGTCGTGCGGTGCGAGGAGTGCAGCCGCATCCTGGTGCGTGGGGCGGACGCTCCTCGATGACGGCCGGGGCGACGGCCTCGGGCGGTGCGCGCGAGCGCCGGCCCTCGGGGGCCGCGATGCGGTTCGACGACGCCGAGCCGGTCAGCGTGGTCCTCATGCGTCACGGGGAGACCACCTTGACGCGCAGCAAGGCGATGTCGGGCTCCTCGGTGCCGGGCCCTTCCCTCGCCCCGGCCGGGCGCGTCCAGGCGGCCCAGGCCGCCGACCTCGTCTTCCGGGTGGGTCGTGAGCTGTGGCCCGACCTGCCCCACCCGAGCGCCCTCGTCGCCTCGCCCATGGTCCGCACGCAGGAGACCGCGACCGCGGTCGGTCGGCGCCTCGGGCTGCCGGTGCAGACCGACGCGGCCTTCGCCGAGTGCCACTTCGGGGACTGGGAGGGGCTTCCCGTCGCCGAGGTCGAGGACGGACGGCCCGGGGAGCTGCGCCGCTGGTACGAGGACACCGCGGTGCGCGCCCCGGGGGGCGAGTCCCTGGACGACGTCGGTGAGCGTGTGGGGGCCGGGCTGCAGGCCCTGCTCGACGGGGGGGTCGGCCGCACCGTCGTCGTCGTGAGCCACGCGATGGCCATCCGGGCGGCTGTCGGGCGGACCCTGGGCATGCCGGGGTCGGCGTGGTCGTGGCTGCGTGTGCTGCCGGCCTCGGCGACCGTGCTGCGGTGGTGGCCCGACGGCAGCCGGGAGCTGGTCGCCCTCGGGATGCCCAGCGACGCCTGGCACGCGCGCCGCACCAGCCCCGGGGTCACCTCGCGCTGAGCCTCATGCCGTGGCCCCGGTCGGGTCGGCGACGACGAGGGCCAGGGTGCTCGACCCGCGGGGTCCGGCCGTGAGCTCGGCGTCGAGCAGCGGGCCCCCGACGAGCTCACCGGCCGCGTCGAGGAGCTCCTCGGGGGAGCGCGGCTCGCTGCCCTCCCGCGTCATCAGGTGCCGGGTCAGCACCCCGCGGGTGTGCTTGGCCCAGTGGGAGACGACCGTGCGGCGCCCCTCGGCCTCCCGGTGCACCCCGACGCTCACGTGCCCCGGGCCCCCCGCCGGGACGGGCCAGGCCGCCCCGGCGATCCGACCCGTGAGGATCTCGTCCCGCAGCGCGGCGTAG
>NZ_JALPKN010000395.1 GCF_023630195.1 Actinotalea sp. C106
CCCTGCCCGCGCACCTGTCGGCCTCGGCCGTCGTCCGGCTGGCGGGGGACCGCGAGGGCTTCGCGCTCCAGCTGCGCCGCCCGGTGCCGCTCGCCCCCTCGGTGCACGCCCGACGCGGGACGCTGTTCCACGCCTGGGTGGAGAGCTACTTCGGGTCGGCGGCGCTGGTCGACGTCGACACGTTGCCCGGCGCCGACGACGAGTCCCTCCGGGGGGACGAGGACCTCGAGCAGCTGCGCAGCACCTTCCTGGCCTCGCCCTGGGCCCGTCGCAGCCCGCTGGCGATCGAGGTCGACGTCGAGACCCCCGTCGGTGACGTCATGGTCCGCTCCCGGATCGACGCCGTCTTCACCGACCCCGAGGTCCCCGGGGGAGTCGTGGTCGTCGACTGGAAGACCGGGCGCCCCCCGCAGGACCCGGCCGCGGCCGGGCACCGCGAGCTGCAGCTCGCTGTCTACCGGCTCGCGTGGTCCCGATGGACCGACACGCCCCTCGACCGGGTCAGCGCTGCGTTCTACTACGTGGCGGCCGACGAGACGGTCCGACCCCAGTGGCTCCTCGAGGAGGCCGAGATCGAGGCCCTCGTGCGAGGTCAGGACCGGGGCTGAGGCTCCTCGGCCGAGGCGCCCGGGGTGGGGTCGCCCGGCTCGTGGCCGCCCTCGGCGGGGTCCTCCGTGAGGCCGGAGTGCTCCAGCGATCCGGGCTCGTCGGTCGCGGCAACACCTTCCTCGGAGAGGGAGCCGGCCGAGGAGGGGGCCGCCGAGGAGAAGGTCGCCGCGGTCGCCACGGGTGGCTCGTCGACCGAGGTCTGCTCGTCGAGCTCGACCAGCATCGCCGTCGCGTCGTCGACGACCTCGGCGCTGTCGTTGCGCACCCCGTGCAGCAGCCAGCGGGCCAGTGCGAGCTCGCCCGCCAGCATCGCGCGCTCGACGAGGTGGCGGTCGCTGGTCTCGGTCCGGCGCAAGGTGTAGGCCTCGACGATGGGGTCCACGGCCTCCTGCGGAGCCGCGACCAGCAACCAGGCGAGGTCGTCAGCAGGGTCGGCGACCTTGGCCTCGGACCAGCCGAGGATCCCGGTGGGTGCCTCCCGCGAGCACAGGACCTGGTCCGAGGACAGGTCCCCGTGCACCACCGTCGGGCGGAAGCGCCACAGGGCGACGTCCTCGAGGGCCCGCTCCCAGCGGCGCAGCAGCCCGGCCGGCACGTGCCCCGTGCGGGCCGCCTCGTCCACCTCGGAGAGGCGGCGCTGGCGGTAGGCCTCGGCCTCGTAGACCGGGAGCCCGGCATCCTCGACGGTCTGCTCGGGGAGCTCGTGGAGGGCCCCGATCGCCCGCCCGACGTGGGCCGCGAGCCCAGGTCCGGGCCCCAGCAGCTCGAGGGCCAGGGGGCGGCCCTTGAGCTGCGAGTGCACCACGGCGCGCCCGCCCTCGGGCAGCGGGGCGAAGCCCGCAGGACGTGGCACGTCGAAGGGCAGACGGTCGGCGTCGACGTGCCCCATCAGACGGCTCAGCAGGGCCACCTCGGCCTCGAGGGCCGCGCCGGCTGCGCTCGACCGCGGCGCACGGACCACCCAGCGGCGGCCGTCGGCGTCGATCACCACGGCGGAGTCGACGTCACCACCCGAGGGTCGGGCGGCACGGGCGTCGACGACGTCGAGCCGGGGGATCGCGACCGTCGCCAGCGCGGCGAGGGACAAGGGGGAGCGGGCCACGGGCCAACCGTAGGCTCCCGGGCGCCACCCGGCACAGCCAGCCGCGGGTGTGTCCGTGATCGGTCGCGCCGTACGGTGGCGAGATGAACTCGGACTCCTTGCCGCTCTCCCGCGCCGTCGCCGACCGTGCGGCCCACCGCCGCAGCGAGCCGGACCTGCTGGCCGCGGCCTGGCGGAGCGAGGGCACCCGGGTGGTCGTCCTGCACGGCAGTCGTCTCGCGGTCACGGGCGAGGCCCTGGACCTGCGCCGGCCCGCCGAGCTCGAGCAGGCAGGGATCCCCGCCCCCGTCGACACCGGGCGCGCCCCCGCCCCCGCCCCCGCGTCCGCGAGCGCGACCGACCGGACCCCCGACGCAGGGGTGACGTCCAGCACGCTCCTCTGGTTCTTCCTCGGCGAGCACGAGGGCACGACCTTCCTCGCCCTCGTGCTGCCCCCGGGGGACCCGCGGCCCCAGGACCGGCTCGACATGGGCGTCGACGCCCGGGACTCGGGCTCGACCGTCCTGGCGGCCCTGGTCGACGGCGCCACCTGGGCGACGCTGCGCGAGGTCGGGCACCGGCTCGAGGACCCCGACACCGGGCTGGCGGCGGCCGAAGTCGGA